>NZ_JBGLYK010000058.1:0-28232 GCF_047304025.1 Pseudomonas sp. Pseusp97
GAGCTTGCTCGCGAACCAGCCGCTGCTGCGAAGCTGTTCGCGAGCAAGCTCGCTCCTACGAAGAGCAAAAAAAACCGCGGCCCAATGGCCGCGGTTTTGCTTTGTCGCGACAGCGATCGATCAGTGAACCAGGATCGAGGCCTTCTTCTGACGCACCTTCTCCGGGTTGATCAGGAAGCGCGCCAGCGCCGGCAGCAGCCACAGGGCGCCGAACATGTTCCAGAGGAGCATGAAGGTCAGCATCAGGCCCATGTCGGCCTGGAACTTGATCGCCGAGAAGATCCAGGTGGCGACGCCGATGGCCAGGCACAGCCCGGTGAACAGCACCGCTTTACCCGTGGACTTCAGGGTCTCGTAGTAGGCCTCCTGCAGGGACAGGCCCTGGCGCAGGAAGGACTCCAGGCGGGTGTAGATGTAGATGCCGTAGTCCACGCCGATGCCCACACCCAGCGCGATCACCGGCAGGGTCGCCACCTTCACGCCGATGCCCAGGGTCGCCATCAGCGCGTTGCCCAGCACCGAGGTGAGGATCAGCGGCAGCACGATGCACAGGGTCGCGGCGAAGGAGCGGAAGGTGATCAGGCACATCACCGCCACGCAGATGTACACCAGGATCAGGATGGTCAGTTCCGAGTGCTTGATCACGTCGTTGGTGGCGGCCTCGATACCGGCGTTACCGGCGGCGAGCTTGAACTTCAGGTCGTCCTTCTCGTTGGCCTTGGCGAAGTCCTGCACGACGGCCACGGCGCGGTCGAGGGTCTCGGCCTTGTGGTCGTTGAGGAACACCAGCAGGGGCGCCAGCGAGCAGTTGCTGTTGAACAGGCCTTCGGCGCGGCTGATGGAGTTGTTCAGCACGTCCTGGTTGCGCGACAGCGACTCCCACTTCAGGTTGCCTTCGTTCATGCCCTTGATCATCTGCTTGGAGACGGTGACCAGGGAGATGGCCGACTGCACGCCCTGGGTGTTCTCCAGGCGCCAGGCCAGCTCGTCGATGGCGGACAGGGTCTTGTGGGTCGAGCAGCCTTCGGCCTCGGACGCCACCATCACCACCAGCACGTCGGAGCTGGTCGAGTAGTTGCGGATGATGAAGTCGTTGTCCAGGTTGTAGCGCGAGTCCGGACGCAGCTCCGGCGCACCCTGGTCGAGGTCGCCGATCTTCAGGTGATGGCCCTGCCACATGCCGCCGGCGAACATCGCCAGGGCAATGACCACGGAAATCGGCGCCACGGTCGGGCTGGCGAAGTTGGACAGCGCACGCCAGAAGGGATGGTCGCGCACGGCGTCTTCCTTGCTGCGTTGCACCGCCTTCTTGCTGATGCCGATGTAGGAGATGGCGACCGGCAGCAGGATCAGGTTGGTGAACACGATCACCGCCACGCCGATGGAGGCGCCGATGGCCAGTTCGCGGATCACGCCGATGTCGATCACCAGCAGGGTGATGAAGCCCACGGCGTCGGCGAGGATCGCGATCATGCCCGGCAGGAACAGCTGGCGGAAGGTACGGCGGGCGGCCAGCAGCGGGGTTTCCGCATCGCTGGACTGCAGGGCGATACCGTTGATCTTCTGCACGCCGTGGGAGATACCGATGGCGAAGATCAGGAACGGCACCAGCATCGAGTACGGGTCCAGCCCGAAGCCGATGATGTGCAGCAGGCCCAGTTGCCAGATCACCGCCACCAGAGTGGTGGACAGCACGGCGATGGTGGAGCGCACGCACTTGGTGAACCACAGCAGCAGCACCAGGGTGATGACGAAGCAGATGCCGAAGAAGCCGACCACCATCAGCAGGCCGTCGATCAGGTCACCGACCTTCTTGGCGAAGCCGGTGATGTGGACCTTCACATTGGGGTTCTGCAGCTGGTACTTGTCGCGGATCTTCTCTTCCAGCTCATGGGAGAACTGGCGGTAGTCCAGCTTCATCAGCTTGCCCTGGTCCTTCGGGTCCGGGTAGACCTCCAGCAGCGGCACGTCGACGATGCTCGACTTGAAGTTGTTGGCCACCAGGCGGCCGATCTGGCCGGACTTGAGCACGTTGTTGCGCAACAGGTCGAGGGCCTTGGCGGAACCGTCGTAGGTCTGCGGAATCACCTCGCCACCGGCGAAGCCTTCCTCGGTCACCTCGGTCCAGCGCACGCTCGGGCTCCACAGCGACTTCATGCCGGAGCGGTCGACGCCGGGGATGTAGAAGACCTCGTCATGGATCTGCCGCAGCGTCTCCATGTATTCCTTGGTGAAGATGTCGCCATTCACCGCCTCCACCGAGATGCGCACGGTGTTGCCGAGGTTGGCCAGGTCGTTGCGGTGCTCCAGCATGTTCTGGATGAACGGGTGCTGCAGCGGGATCATCTTCTCGAAGCTGGTGGACGGACGCACTTGCGTAGCCGACCAGGCGAGGAAGACGGTCACCAGCAGGCACGCGATGATCACGAACGGCCGGTGGGTGAAGATGATGCGTTCCAGGAAAGTCGCCTTGTCCTGTTGATGCTTGTTCAGAGCGTTCATTGCGGCTCCCCGGCTTATTGTTGTTCTGTCAGCTCGGCGCCGGTCGCCGAAGCCAGGTGGATACCGCCCTGGCCGACCAGGACCAGGTTGCCGTTGCCGGCCGCGCTCACGCCCGCGAGGGACAGGCGGTCCGGACGGTTGACGACGCTGAAGCTGACGCCGTCGTCCTTGCTTTCCAGCACGCTGCCGCCATGGCCGACGACGACGATGGTGCCGTCATCCAGCAGGCTGCCCTCGGAGAGGCCGAACTCCAGCTCGCCGCCATTGGCGGTGGGCAGGCTGACCTGCTGCCAGGTGTCGCCGAAATCGGTGGAGCGGAACAGGTGGCCGCGCAGGCCGTAGGCCAGGACGGTGCCGGCGTGCGTAGTGCCGGTGGCGCCGAACAGCGAGCCTTCGTAGGGGCCCTGGAGTTTTTCCCAGGTCTGGCCCCAGTCCTTGGAACGGAACATGCTGCCCGCCTCGCCGACAACGAACAGGCCGGAGTCCTTCACCGCCGCGATGGCGTTGAGGTGGAACTGGTCCTCGTTGTCCAGGCGGTCGCTGACGTCCTCCCAGCGCTGGCCGCCGTCGGTGGTTTCCAGCAGCGCGCCATAGGCGCCCACGGCCATGCCGTGGTTCTCGTCCTGGAACCAGATGTCCAGCAGCGGCGCTTCGCGCTTGAGGTCCTCGAACTGGCGCACCCAGGTGGTGCCGCCATCGGTAGTCGCCAGGACCTGGGCGTCATGGCCGACGGCCCAGCCCTTCTTGTCGTTGACGAAGAACACCGAGGTCAGCAGCTGACGGGTCGGCACGGTGGCCTGGGTCCAGCTCTTGCCTGCGTCGTCGGAATAGAGGATGTGCCCGTGATCACCCACTGCAACCAGGCGCTTGCCGGCATGCGCGATGCTCAGCAGCAGGCTGCTGGAAGCCTTGGCGGAAATGATCGAGTTGGAATCGCTGGCGGCCTCCGCTGCGGCAACGGCATGCAGCGGAGCCAGGGACATCATCAGAAAGGAAAACGCGCCGAGCAGGGAAACCGTCTTGCGCGACATCGGGAAGGAGCTTCGCACTCCCGATACGGGCTGCTCGCTCGAAGTGCGCCACAGGGGCTCACGCATATGCCTTTACCTCTTTTTCTTATGCAGGCGGTATGGAGTTCGGGGCTATATAGCCAGCCTTTTCCGGGGCTGACAATTAACGGCACGTTATCTTTTGTTAAGCCCCGGGCGCCTCACTCCAAAGGATGACTGCCAACGGCCACCTCCCTCGAAAGGTGCGCGGCTGAGGGGTTGCGACGGGTGGAGCGGTAACACTTTTTGCTTCTGCCAGACGTCTTTCCTCAGGTTTCGACGATCCGGATAAAGCCCGCCGAGACGCCGATGGCTTTCTGTAGGAGCGAGCTTGCTCGCGAACCCGCCCAACTGCGGCGCTGCCGGTTGAGTTGTTCGCGAGCAAGCTCGCTCCTACAAGGTTGCCGGCGGCCAATAAAAAAGCCCCGCCGAGGCGGGGCTTCCTGTTCACCCGACGAACTCAGCGGGTGCCGCGGCGACGCAGGGCGGACGGGCTGAAGTAGGAGTCGTCCGGTACGGCCTGGCCGAAGTCGATGGTGCTCGGCTCTTCGTTGTCCAGATTCTGCACGTGGTAGCGACGGGCCTGCAGGTCGTGGAAGGTATCCAGCGCGGTCCAGGTGGTGGGCAGCTCGTAGTAGTTCTTCAGGTAGGCCAGCGATACGCGCCACAGCTCGCCGCGACCATCATACTGGTCGACTTCGGCGGCGCCCCAGCTGTCTTCGTCGAGGAACAGCACGCGTTTGGAGTAGATGTGGCGCGAGCCCGGCTTCAGGGTGCCTTCGACGACCCATACACGGTGCAGTTCGTAGCGGGTGTACTTCGAGTTCAGGTGGTTGGGGGTCAGCAGATCCTTGTACTTAACCTCAGGGCTGGAAACCTTGTAGTTGTTGTACGGGATGTACATTTCCTTCTTGCCGATCAGCTTCCAGTCATAGCGATCCGGGGAGCCGTTGAACATGTCGGTGTCGTCGGCGGTACGCAGGCCGTCGGCGGCGGCGATCGGGGTATCGTAGGCCAGGTTCGGCGCACGGCGCACGCGGCGCTGGCCGGCGTTGTAGCCCCAGGCCTGGCGCGGTTCCTTCACCTGGTCCAGGGTCTCGTGGACCAGCGCGGCACCACCGGCCAGGCGAGCCGGGCTCTTGGTGAACGACAGGTAGTAGAACAGCAGGTTGTTCAGGTCAGCGAAGCTCTTGCCCTGGATGTAGTACTTGAACAGCGCTTCCTGCTGCGAGGTCACCAGCGAGTAGTCGCCGTTGCGCTGCACCGCCACTTCGGAGGCACGACGCACGATGAAGGTGCCGCGGTAGCGGGCGATGTGGTTCCACACCGCTTCCACGCCATTGGCCGGGATCGGGAACGGGATGCCGCCAAAGGCGTCGACGAAGCCGTTGCCGCCCTCGGCCAGCTTGGCGCTGGTGGCGTTCTTCAGGGTGTTGTCATAGACCCACTGCGGCGCTGAACCGCTGCGGCGGCTCGGGTACACCGGCATCTGGAAGGTGTCCGGGTAGGTGGCGAACAGCGCCAGGGTGCCCGGGGTCAGGTTGGCCTTGTACTGGTCGAGATTCGCCTTGGTGATGGTGTACAGCGGCTTGTCGGCGGCGAACGGATCGATATGGTGCTGGCCCGGCTTGTAGCCCGCCGGCGCCTGGGTGATGCCGCCGGTCCAGGCCGGAATGGTGCCGGCGGCGTTGCCGGCCTTTTCCGCGCCCAGCGGAGTCAGGCTGGACTGCAGCTTGGCCGCGTCCTGCGGGGATACCGCCGCCAGGGCGCTGCCGGCGGACAGGGCCAGGGCCACGGCGGCGCCGACCAGGGTACGCATGTTGCGCATGGTGAATCTCCGTGAGGTTCACGCGCCGGGGCCATGGGGCCCGGCGCGGGATTATCGTTAGAAGGAGTACTTGACGTTGAAGCCGACGTTGTCGCGGTCGCGGCTGGCGTTGTTCTGCCCGGCGCCGTAGAACTCGGTGTACTGCAGCTCGGCTTCCAGGGCGTTCAGGTAGGTGGCCTTGACGCCCAGGGTGTAGGCCTTGCGGCCTTCGATGAAGTTGCCGGTCTGGTAGGAGTTGCCCTCGAAGTCGTCCTTGTAGACGGCGTAGGGCGAGATGTTCACGCCGGCGAAGACGTCGTTCCAGGTGCCCGACAGCAGCAGGGTGTAGCCGTAGGCGTTCTTGTTCACCTGATCGTCGCGGTCGTAGCCGGAGATGTAGGCGCCGTTGCTGCGACCGGAGTAGTAGCGGGTGCTGCCGTCGTAGGCGGTGTACTTCAGGTCACTGCCGCGCAGGTGCTCGGAGGCCAGTTCCGCCACGCCCATCAGCGAGTCGAAGGACAGCGACGGGCCGAAGTTGTAGATGGTGCCCAGCGAGGTATTGAAGGCTTCGACACGCTCGTAGTTGTGGATCTGGTCGCTCATCGAGACCTGGCCGCCGCCGATGTTCACCGACTTGCCGCTGGCCAGCCCCGGTGCCTGGACCAGCAGGTCGCCGAGCAGGTCGTTGGTGGTGGCGATGCCGATCGGCAGGTTCGGGCGGTAGGCCAGTTCGCCGAACACCGAGGCGTCGCCCACGGTGGTGTTGAAGCTGAAGCCGTACATGCGGATGTTCTCGACGTACTCGCGGCGGGCATTGACCTGGTTGGCCACGTCCACCGAAGTCGCGCCGTTGACCAGGCTCAGCACCTGGCCGGCCAGGGCGTTGCCGCTGCCGGCGGCGCCCACAAGCTGGTCGTAGGAGCTGAAGCCGCCAATACCGGCCAGCTGGTCGAGGTTCACGCCGGCGTAATCGCTGTTGAGGTCGGCGTAGATGGTTGGCTCTTTGGAGTGGTAGTTGACGAAGTAGAACCCGAACTCGGTGGAGTTCAGCTCTTCGGCCACGTAGTGGAAGGCCACGCCGAACTGACCGTCGTTCTTGGCGTTGATGTCCTTGCCGACGTTGGCAACCTTGAACACGCCGTTGGAGTCCAGGTACTGGGTACCCTGCAGACCGCCCACGTGCGCCGCGGAAAGCTGCGGGTAGAGGCTCTGGAACAGGGGATTGGAGAGCGCGCCCACGGTGGTGTAGGCGGTGTTGCCGCCGTCGGCGAACAGGTCGGTCTCGGAGAAGAAGGTGCCGACCGGGTCGATGCGGGTCTCTTTCCAGTTCCACTGGTAGAAGGCGTCCATCGAGAGATTGTCGGTCAGTCCGATGTTGAAGCTCGCGGCCTCGACCGGCATCAGCACTTCTTTCAGTTCCGAGCCCGGCAGGCGGAACTTGGCAGCGTCCACCGGGTTGGTGGTGTTCACGCCACCACGGTAGAAGATGCCCTCGCCCCAGTTGAACACCTGGCGGCCCAGGCGCGCGGTCAGCGGGTGGTCGGCCACGTCCCAGTTGCCATAGACGTAGGCATCGAGGATCTCGGCGCGATTACCGGCGGCGTCGCGGGTCTCGCTGGTGAAGCGGTCGCTGTTGGGGTAGGTCTGGCTCGGCTGCGCCGGCTGGTTGTGGTCGTAGTAGTCGTTGCGCTTGTCCATGATCTGGGTGTCATAGAAAGCCGAGCCACGTACGAACAGACCGTAGTTCTTGTAGGTCGCTTCCAGGTCGGAAGTGATCTTGTACACCTCGGAAACCAGGCCGGTGCTGAAGTTGCGGTTGCCGTCGTTGCCGTTGATGTCGTTGTTCGTCTTGTCCTGGCCCTGCACACGCCACAGGGCGCCGTAGGAAACAGTGCTGTCCAGCGAGCCGGAGACTTCGTTGTCGAGGAAGCTGAACTCGACGGCGGTCGCCTGGGCGGACATCAGCAGCGGCAGGATGCCTGCCAGGGCGAAGCCCGCACGAGCAGGCGCATAACGCAAGACGGGCTTGCGAACCGGGATTTCCATTAGGACTCACTCCATGGACTGATCATTCTTTGGCGGTGCCGCCACTGCGGGCGGTTCACCGTTTTCAGCCGTTACTCCACGGCCTTGTTGTCGTCGATCTGAAGGACATTCCCCCAAGGTGCTCGACATGCCTCCCGCCCCATCGGACGGGCAAAGGCTAAGCGGGGTCCGCCGGTGCAACCCCAGTGCCAAGAGCGGCGATGTATCCGATTCTGCTTACAAAAAATAAAGAATCTGCGCGCTACTTTTTGTGACTGGTCGTTCACTGATCAAATAAAGTGACCGATCGCGCCATTCACCACCCCGCGTGGCGCAATCCGCCCCTGAAGGCGCGACGCAGACACATCGGCGCTTTTTCCCCAATATCGGAAAGCGATAAGAATGAAAGAGGTTAATTTCGATAGGTAACAAAAAGGTGTTACCAACCAAGGTTGGTAACACCTTTTCGAAAGTGCAGGGCGCCCCTGGGAAGGGGCGCGGCGGGTGTGTTAAGCGAGGCTCTTGCTGACCACTTCGTATACATCGCTGGACAGCTCGCCGGAGGCGAGGATGCGTTCCAGCTCGGCCTTCATCAGCGCCTGGCGCGCCGGCGCGTACTTGCGCCAGCGAGTCAGCGGCGTCAGCAGGCGCGAAGCGATCTGCGGGTTGAGCGCGTTGAGGGTGATGATCTGGTCGGCCAGGAAGCGGTA
Source organism: Pseudomonas sp. Pseusp97 (assembly GCF_047304025.1). NCBI lineage: Bacteria > Pseudomonadati > Pseudomonadota > Gammaproteobacteria > Pseudomonadales > Pseudomonadaceae > Pseudomonas > Pseudomonas sp. Pseusp97. The sequence goes on from NZ_JBGLYK010000058.1 coordinate 8,094, forward strand.
GCCGGCGCCGTCCGCGCGGTGGAAGTTGACCGCGTTCTGGTTGGCGAAGGCTCCGATCAGCGCACGGATCTTGTTCGGGTTCTTCAGGGTGAAGGCCGGATGCTTCGTCAGCTCCTGCACGCGCTCCAGCCCACCCGGCAATGTGCAGCCGGCCTGGACGCTGAACCACTGGTCCATCACCAGCGGGTCGTCCTTGAAGTAGTCGGCGAACATCGCCAGCGCCTCGGCTTTCTCCTTCTCGAAAGAAGAGTTGACCAGCACGGCCAGCGCGGTCAGGCGCTCGGTCATGTTGTCGCAATCCTTGTACTGCTCCTGGCAGGCAGCGAGCACTTCGGCCTTGCCGCTCTGCATCAGGTAGGAAAGCGCGATGTTCTGCAGGCTGCGTCGAGCGATATGCGAGGCCTCGGCCACGTAGGCAGTCTCGCGGGACTGCTTGCGGTTGGCCTGGTAGCGCTCCCACAGCTGCTCGTGCAGCGCCGCGCCGATCTGCTGGCGAGCGAACTCGCGGGCGGCGTGGATCGCCTCGACATCGGCCACTTCGCTGATCTCGGTGAGGTACGCCTCGCTGGGCAGCGAGAGCATCTCGGCGACCATGGCCTGATCCAGGCCGGTGTCCAGCAGCAGGGTGCGGAAGGCGGTGATCAGGCGCTCGTCGAGCACCAGCTTCTCACCACGCTGGTGCTGGCCGATCAGCTCCTGCAGGACCTGCACCGACAGCTGCTGGCCGGCTTCCCAGCGGTTGAAGCCATCCTCGTCGTGCTGCATGAGGAACATCAGCTGGTCGCGGTCATACGGGAAGCTCAGCTTCACCGGCGCGGAGAAACCACGCAGCAGCGAAGGCAGCGGCTTCTCGGCGATGCCGACGAAGGTGAAGGACTGCTCGGCCTCGGTGACCTGCAGCACGCGGTCGCTGCCATGGGCGTGCTCTTCGCCCTTGAGGCGCAGCGACAGGGCGTTGCCCAGCTTGTCGATCAGGCCCATCTGCACCGGGATGACGAAGGGCAGCTTCTCGCTCTGCCCCGGCGTGGCCGGGCAGCTCTGGCGGAAGGTCAGGGTGTAGCTCTGCGCCGCGGCGTCGAAGCTCTCCTCCACCGCCAGGCGCGGGGTGCCGGACTGGCTGTACCAGCGCTTGAACTGGGTGAGGTCGACGCCGTTGGCATCTTCCATGGCCTTGACGAAGTCGTCGCAGGTCACGGCCTGGCCGTCATGGCGTTCGAAGTACAGGTCGGTGCCCTTGCGGAAGCCGTCGGCGCCCAGCAGGGTGTGGATCATCCGCACCACTTCCGAGCCCTTCTCGTAGACGGTCAGGGTGTAGAAGTTGGAAATCTCGATGAAGGAATCCGGGCGCACCGGGTGCGCCATGGGACCGGCGTCCTCGGCGAACTGGTTGGTGCGCAGGAAGGCCACGTCCTCGACGCGCTTGACGGTGCGCGAGTTCATGTCGGCGGAGAACTCGCTGTCGCGGAACACGGTGAAGCCTTCCTTGAGCGACAGCTGGAACCAGTCGCGGCAGGTCACGCGGTTGCCCGACCAGTTGTGGAAGTACTCGTGGGCGACCACGCCTTCGACGCGCTGGTGCGCGGCGTCGGTGGCGGTCTCGGCCTTGGCCAGCACGCAGCTGGAGTTGAAGATGTTGAGGCCCTTGTTCTCCATCGCGCCCATGTTGAAGTCGTTGACCGCGACGATCATGAAGATGTCCAGGTCGTACTCGCGGCCGTAGACCTTCTCGTCCCAGCGCATGGAGTTCTTCAGGCTGTCCATGGCGTGCTGGACCTTGTCGATGTTCTCCGGCTCGACATAGATGCGCAGGGTGACGTCGCGCTCGCTCATGGTGGTGAACTGGTCTTCCACACACCAGAGGTCGCCGGCCACCAGGGCGAACAGGTAGGCCGGCTTCTTGAACGGGTCCTGCCAGGTCGCCCAGTGGCGGCCGCCCTCTTCCGAGCCGCTGGCCACCGGGTTGCCGTTGGACAGGAGCACCGGGTACTGGTGCTGCTCGGCCGACAGCGTGGTGGTGAAGCTGCTCATCACGTCCGGGCGGTCGAGGTAGTAGGTGATCTTGCGGAAGCCTTCGGCCTCGCACTGAGTGCAGAACATCTTGCCGGACTTGTACAGGCCTTCCAGCGCGGTGTTGCTTTCCGGGTGGATGCGCACGGTGCTGTCGACGGTGAAGGTCTTCGCGGTCGGCTGCAGGGTCAGGTGATTCTCGTCGAGCTGGTACTGGCCGGCTTCGAGAGGCTGGTCATCCAGCGCCAGCGCCAGCAGCTCCAGCTGTTGGCCGTCGAGCACCAGCGGCGGCAGGCCGTCGCCACGCTCGGGGTTGCGGCGCATCACCAGCTGCGCGTGGACCAGGGTGTGGTCCTCGTACAGCTCGAAGGTCAGGTTGGTCTCGTCGATCAGGTACTCGGGCGCCTGATAATCCTTGAGGTAGATGACTTTCGGTTGCTCGGTACGCATGGCTTTTGGCCCCTTGGAAGGCGGCAGGCGGGATGGGCCGGCCGGAGGAATACTTGACTCTAGCGATTGGAAACGGCGCGGGCGAGTCGGGAAGCATCTATCCCTAGATGCGTTCCCCGTGCCGGAAATTCAATGCAGGTTCGATCAGGCGCTGATGGCCAGCTGGTACGCGGTGAACTTGCGCACGTTGATCACGCCGGTATCGAAGATCAGGTACTGGCCCTTGATGCCCTGCAGGGTACCCTCGACCACCGGCGTCTTGTCCAGGTCGAAGCTGGTGATCTTGGGCAGGTAGGCCTCCACCGGATAGCTGATCTCGATGGGCTGCATGTCCATCACCGGCTGGATCGCCTGCAGGCCGAAGCGCTGTTGCAGGGCGACGATGCCCTCGGCGCAGGCGTCGAAGATCTGTTCGCGGATGGCGATCAGGTCCAGCGGCTCGGCCTCGCCCTTGAGCAGCGCGCGCCAGTTGGTGCGGTCGGCGACCTGGCTGCGCAGCAGGTCCTCGACGAAGCCGGATTGCTGGCGGGTCGCCACGCGCATGATCGGCAGGGCCTGGCGCGCCCCCTGGTCGATCCAGCGGGTCGGCACCTGGGTGGCGCGGGTGATGCCTACTTTCACGCCCGAAGAGTTGGCCAGGTAGACCACGTGGTCGGTCATGCAGAAGCGCTCGCCCCACTCCGGATCGCGGCAGGAGCCTTCCTCGAAGTGGCACTTCTCCGGGCTCATGATGCAGCTGTCGCATTGCGCCAGCTTGGTGAAGCACGGGTAGCAGTAGCCCTGGGCGAAGCTTTTCTTGGTCTTGCGCGAGCAATGGCTGCAGAAGATCTCACCCAGGTATTCCAGGCGCACGGTCTTGCCGATCAGCGGGTTGACCGGGACCTGCGCGTCGCCCAGGCGAAAGGCGTACTGCACGGGGCTTTCCAGGCGCGCCGACATCTTGTCCAGGGCGCCGCGTCCAAGTTCCTGCATCAGTGCAGCGAATTGGAGGAGAAGAGGATGTTCGGGATCGGCTCGGCGTGGGACTCGCAAGCCTGCGGGCCCATGTAGCCGGTGCGCTGGTCCTCGGGCAGGTTGTCGGTCTCCCAGGCGATCATGGCCTGCAGCGACAGCTCCTTCTGCTCCTGGGAGAGCTTGCGGCCGTCGGGCCATTTGCCGATTTCCACGGCCAGCTTGAGGCTCTCGTAGATCTCGGGGGTGATGTTCTGGATCATTTCGGCGAAGGACGACATGGGCCGGCTCCTGCTGGGGAAAAACGAAGCCGGCATTCTACCGGGCGAAAGCCCTGCGCGCACGAACGCCAGTCAATCGGTTGTGCAGCTCCCGTTCAGCCAGGGGCTACTTTCGCAGGATGGCGTGGAGCGAAGCGATACCCATCATTCCCGGAATCGATCGCGGCCATTGTAGGAGCGAGCTTGCTCGCGAACGGGCTCGCCGGACACTACTGGGCTCGGCGGTTCGCGAGCAAGCTCGCTCCTACAGGTTCAGACTCAGGCTGCGCGACGCCGCGCCAGCAAACCGCCGATCAGACCACTCAGGCAACCCGCCACCAGCCCGCCGACGTGGGCGCCGTTGGCGATCGAGCCGAAGCCGAGCAGGTCGATCACGCCCGACAGGCACACCAGCAGCCAGATCAGCATCATCACCACCACGCCCTTGGGCAGGTGATAGGCCGGCGTCGGCGCCAGGCGCTGGAAGATCCAGCAATGACCGAGCAGACCGTAAAGCACGCCGGACAGCCCGCCGAACAGGCTCGGCCCGCTGACGCCGTACTGCACCAGGTTCGATACCAGGCCGAAGCCCAGGCTCAGCCCCAGCAGCATCCAGGCGCCCTGGCGATATTCGATGCGCCGGCCCAGCTCCCAGTACCACATGGCGTTCATCGCCAGGTGCAGCCAGCCGAAGTGGATCAGCATGGGCGTGAACAGGCGCCACCACTGCCCCTGCGCCAGCGTGTCGGACAATGGATAGAACAGCGCGCGGTCCTCGCCGACCAGCTGGAAGTTCTGGAAGGTGAACCAGCGCAGCGTCTCCGGGGAGGTGCCGAGCAGGGTGATGGCGGCCACCACGAAGGTCACCAGCAGCACCGCCGCGGTCATCCGGCTCATCTTCAGCTGCTGGATGAAACCCGGCCCGCGGCGCGGCGTTTCGGCCTGCACAGTGAACTCCGGATCGCCCTGCGGATAGCGCTGGTACAGGCTGCGAACCTGCTCGGCCAGCTGGGAGTCGGGCACCCAGAGCACCTGCTCGCCGGATTCCTCGCTGACCCGGAAAGGCACGTTCAGCCGCCGCAGCAGGCCGACGAACGCTCCCAGGTCGACCGCCGCCGGCAACCGCATCGCTTCAACTGCGCTCACTCGTCGCCCTCCGGACGCTTCACATCCACCCAGACGAACTTGTTGCGGTCCAGCCGCGTTTCGTCATCCAGCCGATAGGCCGCGAGCTTGCCGTACATCACCGCGCTGTAGTCCAGGCAGGCGAGGTTCGGGCGGATCGGCGCGGGGGTGCCGCGCCGCCAGTAGTGGCCGACGAACAGCAGCGGCTCGTCGGCACCGTAGGTCAGCAGGCGGGACTTCTGCTCCTCGCTCAGGCGCTCGCTGGCCACCTCGTCGGGCAGCGCGTCGGGCTGGAACACGATGTCGCCATAGGTCTCCGGGGCGCGGTCCTCTTCCCAGAACTTGGTGCGGAAGAAGGCGCGGGTGAAGCCGTCGCTGCCGGTCAGGGTCAGGCCGTTGGGCAGGCGCATGTCGGTGCCGCGCAGCAGGCGGTCGCAGGCTTGCTGAGCGAAGCTGCCCGGCTCGGCGGTGGCCTTGAGGAAGGCTTCGTCGATGCGCCCGTCGGGGAACTGCTGGCGCAGCGCGTCGATCACGCCGTGGTCCCAGCAGGCGTGGACCATGCGGAAGCGCCCGGCATCGAGGAACAGCGGCATCTCCTGGAACCAGCCGAGGAAGTCGCGCCAGTCCGCCGGATGGCCTTCGAACTGATCCAGCGTTTCCTTGATCAGCCGGGCGTGGCGCGGCGTGTGTTCGCGCACGTACTGGCGACCGCTGCCCGGCGCGGCGGGTGTGGACCAGCCGAGGGCGTTGAACTCATGGTTGCCCATGATGCACAGCGCCTCGCCGGCGGCGACCATGTCGTGCACCCGGTGCAACGCTTCGCGGATGCGCGGGCCGCGGTCGATGAGGTCGCCCAGGAACAGCGCCTGGCGCCTTGCATGCCGCCACACGCCGCCCTGCAGCCGGTAGCCCAGGCGCTCCAGCAGGTGGTCGAGGGTGTGCGCGCAGCCGTGGATGTCGCCGATCAGGTCGTAGCCGCGTGCGGGGTCGAGTTCCATCACTCGCTGCTCCCGAGGCGACTGCCCCAGCCCAGCTTGGTCCGGCAGACCTCATAATAGTTATGGTCGATCGGGTGGATCAGGCGCAGTTTCTGCGGCTTCTTGCTCACCGTGACGGTGTCGCCCGGCGCGCAGGTGAAGTGGTTCTGGCCGTCGCAGGAGACCTGCGGGTAGATCTGCATGTTCGGCGAGACGACGATCTTCAGCTCACTGTTGCCGTCGACCACTATGGGCCGGCTGGACAGCATGTGCGGGTACATCGGCACGACCACGATGGCGTCCAGCTTCGGATGCATGATCGGCCCGCCGGCGGACAGCGCGTACGCCGTGGAACCGGTCGGGGTGGCGACGATCAGGCCGTCGGCCTTCTGGCTGCAGACGAACTGGCCGTCGATGTACAGCTCGAACTCGATCATCCGCGTGGACTTGCCGGGGTGCAGCACCACATCGTTCAGCGCGTCGCCCTGGCCGATGGACTCGCCGTGGCGGCGCACCAGGGCATCGAGCAGGAAGCGGCTCTCGACTATGTACTGGCCGCCGAGCACTTCGGCGACCTTGGTTTCCAGCTCGTCGGGGCGGATATCGGTGAGGAAGCCCAGGCTGCCGCGGTTGATCCCCAGCACCGGCACCTTGTGCCTTGCCAGGGCGCGCGCGGCGCCGAGCATGCTGCCATCGCCGCCGACCACGATGACGAGGTCGCAGATCTCGCCCATGATCTTTCGCGAGCAGGTCTGCAGGCCGTGGCCCGGAAGCACTTCGGCGATGGTGTCCTCGAGGATCACGTGCAGGTGGCGCTCGGTGAGGAATTTCTTCAGCCGGCGGATGGTTTCCAGGACCTGGGTACTGCCCAGGCGGCCGATGATGCCGATATTGCGAAAGGGTTCCATGGGACTCCGGACGGCGTTGCGGGGCTCGAATGTCGGAATTATGGGCGAAAGGCGGAAGCAGCGGCAAACCGCAGCGTGGCCGGGGGCCCCGCTTAACGGCTAGGCTTGGGGCATGACTGACTTCACCGCCCTGCTCGACGAGTTGCTGATCGACCTGCGCCAGCCGCAGGTCCGCGACCTCGCCTGGACGCTGCTCTCCCCGCCCCTGCTGCAGCCCGGCAGCCCCGCGCTGCGCCATCCGCTGAGCGCCAGCCGCTGGTACTCGCAGCCTTCGCTACTGGCCGATTGGCTGTGCGCCCAGGAAGCCTCGCCGGAGGAGTTGCTGGCGCAATTGGAGTCAGCGCCGCACCAGCGCTTGGGGCGCTATTACGAACGCCTCTGGCAGTACGCCCTGGAGCGCGCGCCGGACCTGCGCCTGCTGGCCGCCAACCTGCCGGTGCGCGCCAACGGCCAGACCCTGGGTGAACTGGACCTGCTGCTGGAGGACGACGACGGCCTGCACCACCTGGAACTGGCCATCAAGCTCTACCTCGGCCCCAGCGACGACGGCCCCGACTCCTGGCTCGGGCCCGGCGCCGAAGACCATCTGCTGCGCAAGATCGAGCACTTCTACCAGCACCAGCTGCCGCTCTCCTCCACCGCTGAGGGGCTGGCCGTGGTACGCGAATACAGCAATGCCGAGCCTTCACCGGGTCTATGGCTCGGCGGCTACCTGTTCTACTCCTGGCCCACGCCCTGTCCGCCGCCGGCCGGAGCCAGCGCCAACCACCAGCGCGGCCGCTGGCTGCACCGGCGCGCCTGGGCGGCCTACCAGGCGCAGCACCCGCACGGCTGGCAGGCCCTGTCCCGCAAAGGCTGGCTCTCCCCGGCCGCCGAAGATGAAAGCTGGGGCCCGGAGCGCTTCGCCGCCTGGCTGGCGCAACTGCCGGAGGATGGCTTCCCGCAGATGCTGGTGCGCATGGAGTATCACCAGGGACGCTGGCGCGAGCAGGAACGCCTGTTCCTGGTGGGTGACCGCTGGCCACGGGTGCACAGCGGCTACATGCGCTGAGCGGCGAGGACCTTCAATTTCTCATCCAGCGCCCGGCGCCCCTGCAGGCCGCCGCTGTGGATGGCGACGATGCGGGTACCGCACGCGATGTGCCCCGCAGCTATTTCATCGTGCATCGCCAGCAGCAACTTGCCGGTGTACAGCGGCTCCAGCGGCACGCCGCATTCGGCTTCCGTCGCCAGGATGAAGTGCGCCAGTGTCGCGTCGATCCGCGCGAAGCCGCCACGGCTGGCGTCGATCAGGCGATAGCCCTCGTTGGCTGCGCCCGCTTCGCGCAGCAGCTCCGCCACTTGCGTGTCGACACCGTGCCCCGGCGGCACCGCCATGGCGCCCACCACCGGATGGGCGCCGCGCTCGCCCAGCACCAGGCCGGCCAGGGTCGTGCCGGTGCCGCAGGCCGCCCAGAGCTGGTGATAGTCATCCCAGCCGACATCGCCAAGCTGCCGGCGAATCTGCGCAATCAACGGTGAGCAGCCCTGCGCACCGGCAAGCCCGCTGCCGCCCTCGCCGACCGCCAGCAACCTGGGATAGCGCTCGCGCCAGGAGGCCCAGAAATCAGCCTCGTGACGCCGGCGATAGCCAGCATAGCCAAGCCAGTGGAGCTGCATGCCGAGCTGGCGCAGGTCGGCCACCGTGGGATTGTCCTGTTCGTCGCCGCGAAGCAATCCGACGGTGTCGAAGCCGAACCGCGCGCCGGCGGCGGCTACCGCATGCAGGTGATTGGAATGAGCACCGCCCAGGGTCATCACGCCCTGCAGACCAAGGCCGATGGCCTGCTGGAGGTATGGCGCGAGCTTGAACCACTTGTTGCCGGAAACCAGCGCATCCACAAGGTCAAGGCGCAACAGCGCGAGCTCGACGCCGGCGCGGTCGAGCCAATCCAGGCGGACGCGTTGCAGAGGCGCTTCGGGGTGCCAGTCGGGAAACCGCAAGGCGCCCCGGTCAGCCGGCGGTGACGCTGCGCAGTCGGCCGGTGGTCTTGTGCCGGGAGCAGCAGTTGCTGTCGCCTTCGACGAAGCGGCCGGGGGTTTCCACGCGGTCGATGGGCATGGCGCAGCGCTCGCCGTTGGACAGGCGTCCTTCGCAGGCGGGCTGCTGGTAATGGGCGAGCCAGCTGCGGTACTGGTCTTCGGCGACGAAGCACTTGGCCGCGGCGTAAGCCATGGGGTTTTCCTGGTAACGGGGGACATCCTGCAGCGACAGGGTCAGATGACCGGCGCCGGGATGGTACACCACGAAGATCACCCCCAGGCCGGCCAGGCGCTCCAGCACCGACCCCTCGGCCGCCTTGGCCGACAGGGCATCCAGCTCCAGGCGCAATCCCTCGGCACCCTGCTGCAACTGGCCGGCGAGCTGGCGCAGCTGGGCGGTTTCCTCGCGCAACTGCTCGGCTTCCCGGCGCAGTTGCTGGTTCTCCTGCTGCAACTGCTGGTCCAGCTCATTGCGGTAGCCCAGCTCCACGTCGCGGACGGAAATCTGTTCCTTGTAGCGGGCCTCGAGGCTGGCCATGCGGGCACGGGCTTCCTCCTCGATCTGCTGGCGCAGCTGATCCAGTTCGTCGCGACCGCTCTGTTCGATGTGCCGCAGTTGCGCGGTGAGTTCCTCGCGCCCGCGCTGGAAACCGCTGGCCTGGCCATCCAGCTCGCGGCGCAGGCCGGCATTGATCTCCTTCTCGCGCTCCAGGCCTTCGCGCAGCGCAGCGAGTTCGGCCTGCAACGCTTTCAGTTGCTCCTGTGCAGAGATCTTCAGGCGACTGAGTTCCTGCTCATGCTGCTGGCCGATCTGCGACAGGCGGGCTTCATGCTGGCCGAGCAGTTCGGCAGTCTTCTGCTGATGCTCCTCGAGCATCGCGCGGGCCAGCTTTTCGGCCTCCTCGCGGGATTCCTCGGTGGGCGCGTACCACTGGTGCTCGTCAGCCATCTGCAGGCGCGCCGGCTCCACGGCAGCGGGCTCTTCTTCCACCAGAACACCCAGGTTGTTGCGCTTGACGGCTTCACGCAGTTGCACCAGATGGTTCTGAGCGGCGTCCAGGGTCGGGTCCCACAGGTGCATCTGGTGCCAGGACACCGGGCACTGGCTGCGGCAGGCCAGGCGGATCGGCCCGGCGCCCATGTCAGGGCCGCGACCGGCGCGGTCGGCCAGGTTGCGCAGCGGCAGGTTCCAGCCGCGGTCGGCTTCGCCCTTCTCGTCGAAGTCCAGATAGAAGAACACCACCGCCTTGACCATAAGGCGCGGGTTGATCAGCACATAGGCGAGCTGCATCTGCTGATCGGCGTATTCCGGCAACTGCACGACGTTGTCGAGCAGCGCCTCGAATTCGGGGTAGAGCATTTCCCTGCAGACGCCACGGTCATTGAAGAAGACCACGGCTTCCACCATTTGAGGCTTCTTCTGCATGCTCATCGATTGACCCCTGGGCTGGTGCGGGAGGAAATCTGGAGAAAAGGGTCTGTCAGAAATGCAGCACCCTGACGGCAGGAAAATCCCGACATCCGAGCAAGTCTAGGGGAATTAATGTCGCAGGCAATGTGACTCGGTTGGCACCCGACCCGGCGGTCGGGCCGGGCGGTTAACTGGCTGGATAATTCTGTGACGCGGTTGGGTTTTCGAAAGGGTTTCCAGGCCTGGAAGGGAACTTTTCCGGGCCTGGCTTTGTGATCCCGGTCTCAGCCGAGTGAGGTCTCGCTGCCCTCAGATGGCAGCGGCGAGGCGCGAGCCCTGGTTGATGGCGCGCTTGGCATCCAGCTCGGCAGCCACATCGGCGCCGCCGATCAGGTGCACGCTCTGGCCAGCCGCGACCAGCCCGTCATGCAGCTCGCGCAGCGGGTCCTGGCCAGCACAGACAACCACGGTATCCACCGGCAGCACCTGCGGCTCGCCGCCGGCGATGCTGATGTGCAGGCCGTCGTTGTCGACCTTGAGGTACTCGACGCTGTTGAGCATCTGCACCTGCTTGTTCTTCAGGCCGGTGCGGTGGATCCAGCCGGTGGTCTTGCCCAAGCCGTCGCCGACCTTGGACTTCTTGCGCTGCAGCAGGAACACCTGGCGCGCCGCGGCGTGCGGGTGCGCCTGGATGCCGGCGATGCCGCCGCGCGCTTCCAGGTTCTCGTCGATGCCCCACTCCTGCCAGAAGGCATGGCGGTCCAGGCTGGTGGATTCGCCGGCGTGGGTGATGTACTCGGAAACATCGAAACCGATGCCGCCCGCGCCGATCACCGCGGCGCTCCTGCCGACCGGTTTGCGCTCGAGGATCGCGTCCAGGTAGCTGATCACCTTGGCATTGTCGATGCCCGGAATCGCCGGGGTGCGCGGCACGATGCCGGTAGCCAGGATGATTTCGTCGAAGCCACCCTTGACCAGGTCATCCACGCTCACGCGGGTGTTCAGTTGCAGGTTCACGCCGGTGGTTTCCACCTTGCGCTTGAAGTAGCGCAGGGTCTCGTAGAACTCTTCCTTGCCCGGCACGCGCTTGGCGACGTTGAACTGGCCGCCGATTTCGCCGGCGGCCTCGAACAGGGTCACCTCATGGCCGCGCTCGGCCGCCACGGTGGCGGCGGACAGGCCGGCAGGGCCGGCACCGACCACGGCGATCTTCTTCACGTGGGTGGTCGGGATGTAGTTCAGCTCGGTCTCGTGGCAGGCGCGCGGGTTCACCAGGCAGCTGGTGAGCTTGCCGCCAAAGGTGTGGTCGAGGCAGGCCTGGTTGCAGCCGATGCAGGTGTTGATCTCATCGGCGCGGCCTTCGGCGGCCTTGTTGACGAAATCCGGATCGGCAAGGAACGGACGCGCCATGGAGACCATGTCGGCGTCGCCTTCGGCCAGCACCTGCTCGGCGATTTCCGGGGTATTGATGCGGTTGGTGGTGATCAGCGGAATGCCGATCTCGCCGCGCAGCTTGGCGGTGACCTTGGTGAAGGCCGCACGCGGCACCTTGGTGGCGATGGTCGGGATACGCGCTTCGTGCCAGCCGATGCCGGTGTTGATGATGGTCGCGCCGGCCTTCTCGATGGCCTTGGCCAGCAGGACGATCTCGTCCCAGGTGCTGCCGCCTTCCACCAGGTCGAGCATCGACAGGCGATAGATGATGATGAAGTTCGGGCCCACGGCCTCGCGCACGCGGCGGACGATTTCCACCGGCAGGCGCATGCGGTTCTCGTAGCTGCCACCCCAGCGGTCGGTGCGGTGGTTGGTGTGGGCAACCAGGAACTGGTTGATGAAGTAGCCTTCCGAACCCATGATCTCGACGCCGTCGTAGCCGGCGACCTGGGCCAGGGCAGAGCAATTGACGAAGTCGGCGATCTGCTTCTCGATGCCCTCTTCATCCAGCTCGCGAGGCTTGAACGGGTTGATCGGCGCCTGGATGGCGCTGGGCGCTACGGACTTGGGGCTGTAGGCATAACGGCCGGCATGGAGGATCTGCATGCAGATCTTGCCGCCCGCCTCGTGCACCGCCTGGGTGACGATCTTGTGCTTCTCGGCTTCCTCGGCGGTGCTCAGCTTGGCTGCGCCGGAGTACACGCCGCCTTCCTCGTTCGGGCCGATGCCGCCGGTGACCATCAGGCCGACGCCGCCACGGGCGCGCTCGGCGAAGTAGGCCGCCATGCGCTCGAAGCCCTGGGGCTTTTCTTCCAGGCCGGTGTGCATGGAGCCCATCAGGGTGCGGTTGCGCAGGGTGGTAAAGCCCAGGTCCAGCGGTGCGAGCAGGTGCGGGTAGGTGGCGGTCATGGTTCCTCCGGCATTCACGATGATGCCGCCCCCTCAGCCTGTGGTCGCGGAACGGCGAGGCATGGGGCGCGGTCGGTATGGGGCAGACTCTAAGGAGCGCACCCTCGCCGCTCAATGATCGAAAATGACAAGTTACTGACCAAAGATGACACCACGCCTTGGCAAGACCCAGCCCATCCCCTACCCTGTGGGGCACCCCATGAGTACCCTTCCCGTATGCGCAAGCTGATCTTCCTCGTCCTGGTGATCCTCTTCGCCGGCTATGCCGGCTGGGCGGAGCGTCGCCCGGTGGGCCACTACCTGTCCGACCTGCGCAGCCAGGTCTCGCTCAACCAGGGCCAGCCGTCCGAGCGCGGCAACCTGCTGGGCGTGCAGCCGGAGCTGTTCACCCAGGACTACCAGAGCGTCGAGCGCCTGCGCCTGAAATTCCACGCCTACCTGGCCAAGGCCCGCGACGAAGGGCTGATCAACCCGCGCACCGTGGTGGTCTTCCCCGAGCACATCGGCACCTGGCTGGTGGCCGCTGGCGAGAAGCCCGAGGTCTACCAGACCGAGCACATCGCCGAGGCCATGGAATGGATGGCCGCCAGCAACCCGCTGAAACTGGCGCGCGGCTGGCTTGGCGCCAAGGGCGAGGATCGCATGGCCGACGCCCTGTTCCGCATGAAAGCGGTGGACATGGCCCACGACTACCAGACGCTGTTCGGCGGCCTGGCGAAGGAGTTCGGCGTGACCCTGGTCGCCGGCTCCATCGTGCTGCCCAACCCGCGCATCGTCGAAGGGCAGATTCGCACCGGCAACGGCCGCCTCTACAACGTCACCCAGGTCTTCGGCGCCGACGGGCTGCCGCTGGGCAAACCCCAGCGCAAACTGTTCCCCATCGACGACGAGAAAGGCTTCACCCGCGGCGGCGATGCCGATGACCTGCAGGTGCTGCAGACCCCAGCGGGCCGCCTGGGCGTGCTGGTCTGCGCCGACAGCTGGTACCCGGCGAGCTACAGCGCGCTGGCCACGAACAAGCCGGACATCATCGCGGTACCCGCCTTCCTCACCGGCAACGGCAGCTGGAGCCAGCCGTGGAAGGGCTACAACGGCGGCGCCACGCCGGGTGATGTGACCCTCAAGCCCGGCGAGCTCAGCGAAGGCGAAGCCTGGGAGCGACTGGCCCTGGCCAGCCGTCTCGGTGAAAGCGGCGCGCACGCGGGCATTACCGTGTTCCTGCGCGGCCATCTCTGGGACCTGGGCAGCGACGGCCGCAGCCTGATCGTGAATGGCGACAGCCATACCCTGGCGCCCGACGGCCCCGGCGCGCGCCTGATCAATCTCTGGCTATGAACCGCCCGACCATGCGTCTGGGCGATCTTTCGGTGGGTTTCGTCCACAGCCTCGCCGATGCCCTGGCGCAAAGCGGTGTCGCCCCGCAACCCCTGCTGGAACAATACGGACTGGACGCGGCGCGCCTGGGCGAGCCCGGCGCGCGACTGTCGATTCCTCGCTACATGCGCCTGGGCCACGCGGCCATCCAGCAGAGCGGCGACCCCGCCCTCGGCCTGCGCATGGGGCAGTTGAGCCGACCGAGCCAGAGCGGTCTGGCCGGCGTCACCGCCGCCCAGGCACCCAACCTGCGCGCCGCCGCGCGCGCGCTGATCCGTTTCGAGCCTCTGTATGCACAGAACTACCGCGGCCAGAGCAGCTTCATCGAGGACGCCGGCGGCGCCTGGCTGCGCTTCTACTCCATCAGCCCGTACAACGCCTACAACCGCTTCGTGGTGGATTCGGTGCTGGCCGGCTGGGTGAGCATGCTCGGCAGCATTGGCGCGCAACCGCTGCGCCCGGAGAAGGTGGAGATCGAGTACCCGGCGCCTGCCTGGGCGTCACGCTTCGAGGAAATGCTTGGCTGCCCGGTAGAGTTCGGCGCGCAGCACAACCAGCTGCGTCTGGACCAGGCCACACTGGCGCGCGCCAACCCGGACCATTGCCCGAGCACCTGGCGGCAATTGCTGGATATCTGCGAGAAGGAACTGGAGCAGCTGACCCGCACACGCAGCCTGCGCGAGCGCGTTGCCCAGTTGCTGGGCCCGATGCTCAATGGCCGCGAACCGGACCTGGAAGAAGTGGCCGCGCGCCTGAAGCTGCCGACCTGGACGCTACGCCGCAAGCTGGCCGAGGAAGGCACGCAGTTCCGCAGCATCCTCAACGACACCCGCCGCGACCTGGCGATGATCTACATCCGCGACACGGACCTCGCTTTCGGCGAGATCGCCTACCTGCTCGGCTTCGCCTCCGCCGAGGCCTTCCAGCGCGCCTTCAAGCGCTGGAGCGGGCAGACACCCGGGGAATTCCGCCGCGCCCAGCGCCACAGCGCCTGATCACATCTCGGTGGCGTCGTCAGCCGGCTCCGGCAGATCCTGTTCCACGGCGTGCAGCTCCAGCAGTTCTTCCTGATAGTCGTCCATTGGCTTTTCTCCTGACCGTTCGATCCGGTTTTAGCAAAGACCACGGGGAAAAAGCTAGACGGCAAAGGTGAACGACCTGTGACAGCGTCTTACAGAACAACGGTCGGAATTATCGGACGGAAACGAAAAAGCCCTCAGGTATTGCTACCTGAGGGCTTTCGAATATGGCGCAGCGGACGGGACTCGAACCCGCGACCCCCGGCGTGACAGGCCGGTATTCTAACCGACTGAACTACCGCTGCGCGTAACTTGCGAGAGTGGTGGGTGATGACGGGATCGAACCGCCGACCCTCTGCTTGTAAGGCAGATGCTCTCCCAGCTGAGCTAATCACCCTTCGTCTCGAAGTGGGGCGCATTCTACAGCCGGCAGAACCTAAGTCAATGCCCCGATTGGATTTTTTTTCATTTTCCGGAAAATAGATGGAAGCACCATTACCCGACTCGGTGCCAGACGGGGTTCGCGAGCAAGCTCGCTCCTACAGGGAAGGGGTGTTGCTCTTGTGTAGGAGCGAGCTTGCTCGCGAACAGCCCAACGCCGAAATCACACCCGCCAAATAAAAAGGGCGACCCTCGGGCCGCCCTCCTCTTCCACGCCCGACACTCAGTCGAG
Source organism: Pseudomonas sp. Pseusp97 (assembly GCF_047304025.1). Taxonomy (NCBI): domain Bacteria; kingdom Pseudomonadati; phylum Pseudomonadota; class Gammaproteobacteria; order Pseudomonadales; family Pseudomonadaceae; genus Pseudomonas; species Pseudomonas sp. Pseusp97. The sequence continues at coordinate 23,614 of NZ_JBGLYK010000058.1, forward strand.
GTAGATCATCTTGCGCGTCATGCCGCCGTCGATCACCAGCTCCTGGCCGGTGACGAATCCGGCGCTGTCGCCGATCAGCCAGGCCACCGCGGAGGCGATGTCCTCCACCGTGCCGACGCGGCCGACCAGATGCTGGTCATGATCCAGCTCGGTCAGCGGCCCGGCCTCGCGCTCACGCAGGTCGCGGGCGTCGATCCAGCCGGGGGAAATCACGTTGACGCGGATTTCCGGCCCCAGGCTGCTGGCCAGGGCGTGGGTCAGCGAAAGCAGCCCGCCCTTGCTCGCCGCATAGGCTTCGGAATTCGGCTCGGACTGGTGCGCACGGGTGGACGCGATGTTGACGATGGCACCGCTGTGCGCGCGCAGGTACGGCGCACAATGTTTGGCCAGCAGCATCGGGCCGGTGAGGTTGACCGCCAGAGTACGGTTCCACTCGTTCAGGCCCAGGCCTTCCAGCGGCGTGTTGTGCGGCCGGGCGATGGCGGCGTTGCTCACCAGCGCATCCAGGCGGCCGAACTGACCGATCAGCTCGGCGACGGCCGCGGCGACCTGCCCTTCATTGGCCACGTCCAGCGCGATGAAGCTGGCGCGCTCGCCCAGCGCCGCCGCCACCTTCGGGCCACGTTCGCGGTCGATGTCCGCCAGCACCACCTGCCAGCCCTCGGCGACCAGCCAGGCAGCGATGCCCAGGCCGATGCCGTGGGCCGCACCGGTCACCAGCACTACCTGACCGTTGCCCAGGGCGTCCATCACGCTCACAGCGCCGCCAGGCCTCGCGCCAGGTCGGCCTTGATGTCGTCGACATCCTCCAGGCCCACGGCGACGCGGATGAGGTTGTCACGGATGCCGGCGTTCTCGCGCTCGGCCGGCGACAGGCGACCGTGCGAGGTAGTGGCCGGGTGGGCAATGGTGGTCTTGGTGTCACCCAGGTTGGTGGTGATGGAGATCATCCGGGTGGCGTCGATACAGCGCCAGGCTGCCGCCTTGTCGCCCTTCACCTCGAAGCTCACCACCGCGCCGAAGCCCTTCTGCTGACGCTTGGCCAGTTCGTGCTGCGGGTGGCTGGGCAGCCCCGAATAGTAGACGCGCTCCACGCCCGGCTGCTGCTCCAGCCACTCGGCGACCAGCTGGGCCGAGGCGCTGTGAGCCTGCATGCGCACGCGCAGGGTTTCCAGGCCCTTGATGAAGATCCAGGCGTTGAACGGGCTGAGGGTCGGGCCGGCGGTGCGCAGGAAGCCGACAACGGGCTCCATCTGCGCGCGGCGACCGGCGACCACGCCGCCCATGGTGCGGCCCTGGCCATCGATGTACTTGGTCGCGGAATGGATCACCACGTCCGCGCCCAGCTTCAGCGGCTGTTGCAGAGCCGGTGTGCAGAAGCAGTTGTCCACCGCCAGCAGCGCGCCCTTGGCATGGGCGATCTCGGCCAGCGCGGCGATGTCGACCAGCTCGGCCAGCGGGTTGGACGGCGACTCGACGAAGAACAGCCGGGTGTTCGGCTTGCAGGCCGCTTCCCAGGCCTTCAGGTCGCTCAGCGGCGGGTAGTCCACCTCGATGCCGAAGCGCTTGAAGTACTTCTCGAACAGGCTGATGGTCGAGCCGAACACGCTGCGCGAGACCAGCACGTGGTCGCCGGCGCTGCACAGGCTCATCACCAGCGAGAGGATGGCCGACATGCCGGTGGACGTGGCCACCGCCTGCTCGGCACCTTCCAGCGCGGCGATGCGCTCCTCGAAGGTGCGCACTGTGGGGTTGGTGTAGCGCGAGTAGACGTTACCCGGCACTTCGCCAGCGAAACGCGCGGCCGCATCGGCAGCGCTGCGGAACACATAGCTGGAGGTGGTGAACAGGCCTTCGCCGTGTTCAGCCTCCGGGGTGCGGCGCTGTCCGGCGCGCACTGCGAGGGTGTCGAAGCCGACGCCCTCCAGGTCGCTGTCCAGCCGGCCGGCTTCCCAATCCTGAGCCATGCCCTGCTCTCCCTATTCGTTTCTGAATCAGTCGTTGTACAGATCGATGATGGCGCTGACCGCGGCACCCTTGGTCTTGGTGACGTCGTTGCGCGCCTGGTCGATCTTGTTCAGATAGGCTTCGTCGACATCGCCGGTGACGTATTCACCGTTGAATACGGCGCAGTCGAAGTGGTCGATCTTGATCTTGCCGCCTTCGGTGGATTCGATCAGGTCCTGCAGGTCCTGGTATACCAGCCAATCGGCGCCGATCAGCTCGCCAACTTCCTCGGTGCTGCGGTTGTGCGCGATCAGCTCGTGGGCGCTCGGCATGTCGATACCGTAGACGTTGGGGTAGCGCACCGCCGGGGCGGCGGAGCAGAAGTAGACGTTCTTCGCGCCGGCTTCGCGGGCCATCTGGATGATCTGCTTGCAGGTGGTGCCGCGCACGATGGAGTCATCCACCAGCATCACGTTCTTGCCGCGGAATTCGAGCTCGATGGCGTTGAGCTTCTGGCGCACCGATTTCTTGCGCGCGGCCTGGCCGGGCATGATGAAGGTACGGCCGATGTAGCGGTTCTTCACGAAGCCTTCGCGGAACTTCACGCCCAGGCGGTTGGCCAGTTCCAGCGCGGCGGTGCGGCTGGTGTCCGGGATCGGGATGACCACGTCGATGTCGTGGTCGGGACGCTCGCGCAGGATCTTGTCGGCCAGCTTCTCGCCCATGCGCAGGCGCGCCTTGTAGACCGAGATGCCGTCGATGATGGAGTCCGGGCGGGCCAAGTAGACGTGCTCGAAGATACACGGCGAGTACTGCGGGTTGGCCGCGCACTGACGGGTGTAGAGCTTGCCGTCTTCGGTGATGTACACCGCTTCGCCCGGCGCCAGGTCGCGGATCAGGGTGAAGCCTAGGACGTCCAGGGCCACGCTTTCCGAGGCGATCATGTACTCCACGCCATTCTCGGTGTGACGCTGGCCGAAGACGATCGGGCGGATCGCATGAGGGTCGCGGAAGCCGACGATGCCGTAGCCGGTGATCATCGCCACCACGGCGTAGCCGCCAACGCAACGGGCATGCACGCCAGCCACGGCGGCGAACACGTCTTCCTCGGTGGGTTGCAGCTTGTTGCGCACCGCCAGCTCATGGGCGAACACGTTGAGCAGCACTTCCGAGTCGGAATTGGTGTTCACGTGGCGCAGGTCGGATTCGTAGATTTCCTTGGCCAGCTGCTCGACGTTGGTCAGGTTGCCGTTGTGCGCCAGGGTGATGCCGTAGGGCGAGTTGACATAGAACGGCTGCGCTTCGGCGGAGCTGGAGCTGCCCGCGGTCGGGTAGCGCACGTGGCCGATGCCGATCTTGCCGACCAGGCGCTGCATGTGGCGCTGCTGGAAGACGTCACGGACCAGGCCGTTGTCCTTGCGCAGATACAGACGGTCGTCCTGACAGGTGACGATCCCCGCAGCGTCCTGGCCACGATGCTGGAGAACGGTGAGGGCGTCATAGAGCGCCTGATTCACGTTCGACTTGCCCACGATACCGACGATGCCACACATGCGACGCAACCCCTAGTTGGTGTTCAGGCTAAAACAATTCCGTATTCGGCAGTATCCACCGGACCTGCCGTAGCGGCGACGGCTTCCCGTCGCCTCCGCCCGCCCGTCACTGGGCCGGCAGCAAGGACCCCACTCCGGATGGCGGAGTGATGGTCACGCCGGACATCCACTGCCCGGCGAAAGTCAGGATGAAGTTCTTCGACCAGTCGGCGACCATCAGGAAATGCGGCATCAGCACCGATTGCTGCCACCACGGATCCTGTTGCACCGGCGCAAGGCTCAGCAGCCCGACCAGCAGAACCACCAGCAGCACGCCACGGGCGCCGCCGAACACCATGCCCAGCACGCGGTCGGTACCGGACATGCCGGTCACCCGCACCAGCTCGCTGATGAGGAAATTGACGAGTGCGCCCAGCAGCAGCGTGACGACGAAAAGAAGAGCGCAGGCGGCGATGACACGCCCCGAGGGCAGCTGGATGTAGGGTGCGAGATGCTCGGCCAGGGCGCCGCCGAACATCCAGGCGACCGCACCGGCTACGATCCAGGTGACCAGCGACAGGGCTTCCTTGACGAAACCACGGCTCAAGCTGATCAGGCTGGAAATGACGATGATGCCGATCATCGTCCAATCGACCCAGGTAAATGCCACGTTGCGGCCCAGAAACGGAAAGGCCCCGCATTTTAGCAGAGGCCTTCGATTTAGAAGAGCCCCAGTTTGACATGGGGCCGATTGAAAGAAGCTAACGAACGGCCTCAGCCGCGCTCAGGCTGGAAACGCACCACGAAACCATTGAGCTTCTGCTGCTTGCCGAGCTGGTCGCGCAGGCGATCCGCCTCGGCGCGCTCGACCACCGGGCCGACGAACACCCGGTTCATGCCGTCGAAACTGCGCACATAGGCGTTGTAGCCCTGGCTGCGCAGGGACTTCTGCAGCTCATCAGCACGGGCGCGGTTGGACAGGCTCGCCAGTTGAACCGACCAGCTCACCGGCAGGTTGTCGCTGTCCAGGCGCTGGGCCGGCTGTTGCGCCGGAACGGCAGGAGCGGCGCTGGCCGCGCAGTGCGATGCAGCGGGCACCGATGACGAGATCCTGGTGTTCGGTTCGTTCTACAGCGTGGC
>NZ_JBGLYK010000588.1:0-247 GCF_047304025.1 Pseudomonas sp. Pseusp97
TGATCACCCATTGGCCGGCGGTTGTTGGGGGGGGCGCGCTGCTATACCCATAAATCAAAGGCGCCAGCTGCTGGGGTAGCGCGGCGCTCCACCCATCCTACCGTGCTGCCCCGTCGCGGCTGGTCGCGGCTGGTCGCGGCTGGTCGCGGCTGGTCGCGGAGGGTCGTCGTAGGGCGGATAACCCGCCCGCGGTATACGCCCCCGCAGGTGCGGCCGAAAACAGGTGCCGGGTTTTTGGCCGGGGGGG
>NZ_JBGLYK010000589.1:0-247 GCF_047304025.1 Pseudomonas sp. Pseusp97
ATAGACTGCATTCCAGTTTTTCCTCGCTTGTGAAGCGAATGCGGCATGTTTTCCCTGTTCAGCAAACCCTTATCGACACTTAGGACGTACAAAGCCATGGCTAATCCGAAACTGCAAGTCCTCACGCCTGCGAACTCGCAGATCATCTTTATCGATCACCAGCCGCAAATGGCTTTCGGCGTCCAGTCGATCGACCGGCAGGTGCTGAAGAACAACGTGGTTGGCCTTGCCAAGGCCGCACGCGTGT
>NZ_JBGLYK010000590.1:0-246 GCF_047304025.1 Pseudomonas sp. Pseusp97
GGTGATTAATCATGCTTGATTGGCTGAAGAGTTGGTTAAACGATATTGTTAAGTGGATAGCTGATTTCGCCGAGTGGATTCCTAGGAAGCTGTTTTCGGTGATCATGGGTCAGGTTGCGGAGTTTATAAACGCCATTCCGGTTCCGGATTTTGTTCTTCAGGCTAAGGCGGCTGCCGGCAATTTTCCGGCTTCCGTTCTATAATGGGCGGAAGCTATAGAACTTAGGTTCGGATTGGCAACTATTT
>NZ_JBGLYK010000591.1:0-246 GCF_047304025.1 Pseudomonas sp. Pseusp97
ATACTTGCTTTTTCAATTTTGAAATTATGATTTCGTGCCTTTTCGTATCGTTCTCCACCGCATCCATAGTTGTATCCGGAAAACCATACGCGCCCTTCATCATTGAGGGTAAGATGCTGTTCTACTTCTTCATCTGGTTCTGGCATAGGACCATAACAGATATTATTGGATACAATACGCATCTTTTTTAATGTTCCTTGAAAGATGAAAGGATTTTCTCCTGAAAGCAGTGCCAGACGGCTAAGT
>NZ_JBGLYK010000592.1:0-246 GCF_047304025.1 Pseudomonas sp. Pseusp97
ATCATCGGATAAGGATGCGGCCCCGCCACCGTGCCGATGATATAGAACGTGTTTTCGACGTTCGTCACCCAGTCGCGCATTGCTTAGTTCAGCGCGTCCTTCAGCGTGCGCGACCCCGCCCCCCCCCGCACAACCAACCCCGCCGGCGCGCGGGTCGCCCCGCCCCGGGCGCGCGCCCGGCGCCTGGTTCAACGCTGGCTCTGATTTGACCCCCTACAAAGCGAGGACTTTGCCATGAAGCTGCAG
>NZ_JBGLYK010000593.1:0-245 GCF_047304025.1 Pseudomonas sp. Pseusp97
CCCTGGCTGTCCTGGCTCTCCTCGGCCAGGTGGTGTATCTTGTCGCCGTGGGTGTTGTGGTATTCCGACTGGCGCTCGTGGTATTACTGGAGGGTGGTGTTGGCGGGGGCCTGGGTGTCCTGGCTGTGCATGTCGGGACGGGCCGGGCGAACATGCTTTTTTTCGTGTATTTAGCTTTTGCTTTTTTCCAGCTTTTTCGCCGCAGTTTCGTGGGATATCATCGCCCGGCGGTGCGGGACGGGCAC
>NZ_JBGLYK010000594.1:0-244 GCF_047304025.1 Pseudomonas sp. Pseusp97
CACGACTGAGGTCGCAGAAGACGCGATCAATAATTCCCATGGCGCCCGACCTGGTAGTCAACGGCCGCTGTTTTGGTCTGGAGCGGAGTGGCCGCCTACAGGTCCATCTCAACAGACGCGCGACCGTCTTTGATCGGGAACGCGAGAGTAATTTCGAAGAAGCCGGCCGCCTTCACAGCAGCGGCGTCAGTTGTTAAAAACTCTCATGCCTGCGGGTAGAGAGAACCGGGAAACTGCGCGTAGG
>NZ_JBGLYK010000595.1:0-244 GCF_047304025.1 Pseudomonas sp. Pseusp97
GTACTGACGATGCACAAACCAGCTGAGCACGTTCGTCGAGTCGTCCGACGCGCTATCGCCCGAGCCGACACCGGCGATCTGCAGGTCCTCCTGATGCTCCTCGGCGATAACGTCCATGGCGTCGTCGAAGGTCACGATGCCCAGGATATGACGGTTCTCGTCGCAAACAGGGATGGCAACCAGGTCGTACTTGGTCATCTCGTCCGTCACGTCTTCCTGGTCTTCGTCGGGTGACACGTAGACC
>NZ_JBGLYK010000596.1:0-244 GCF_047304025.1 Pseudomonas sp. Pseusp97
GCGCAAGTCTGATCGGCGAAGCTGTCGACTATTCGATCCAGTATTTCGTCGTCTATCTCGGTGCCGGGCGCGATTGGGACGCGCGACGGGGCGCACGTGCGGTGCGTCCCGCGTTGAGCGTAGCGCTTGCCACGAGCCTGCTTGGTTACGCGATTCTCACCTGGGTACCGTTTCCCGCGCTCAAGCAGATCGCATGTTTTGCGATGGCGGGCATCGTGACGGCGTTCGCCTCGGTGATGTGGCT
>NZ_JBGLYK010000059.1:0-28142 GCF_047304025.1 Pseudomonas sp. Pseusp97
TCGCAGCTCTCGCGACATCCATGTCGCTCAACCCCTGAAACTCCGCTTCAACGAGGCCTCCTGAACGGGGCGTTCGGAGTGTGCGGGTATTTCTCTGGAAGTCTTTTGAAGCCAAAGCCAAAGCCAAAGCCAAAGCAAAACCGGAGGTATGGGCTTCATGTAGGAGCGAGCTTGCTCGCGAACCGCACGGCACGGTCTTCCCTGTAGGAGCAACTGTCTTCTTCTGATAGTCCGTGCCTTGGACTTCCCTCTCCCTAACCCTCTCCCTTCGGAGCGGGGCGCGTAGCCAGGGCGGGGAGAGGCATGCCCCGGCGCGATATTTCAGGTAGGAGCGGACCTTGTCCGCGAAATCCCACCATCAGCTCTAAAACACCCGGCTGATCGTCAATCAAACCGGTAATGCATCCGCACGCACCCTGGCTCGATGACCTTGGCCGACAACAGCGTCGGCGACGCTCGCAGACCGGTCGCCGGGAACAGCGGATAGCCGCCGCCGATGATCTCCGGCATCACGTAGATCTCCAGCTCATCCAGCGCCCCGCGCTCCATGAACGCCATCTGCAGTTGGCCGCCGCCGAGCATCCATACATCTCCGTCCTCCAGGGCGCGCAGTTCCGCGACCAGTGCGTCGACATCGCTGCGGATTTCCAGCGGGCCCTTTGGTGTATCGATGGGACGGGAAGTCACCACCAGCACGCGCTGCTCGCCATAGGGCCAGGGGCCGGAATCGGCGGCCAGGAAGTCGTAGGTCGCACGCCCCATGACAACGGTGCGAATGCGCTGCAGGAACAGGCCATAGTCATGTTCGCCCAGCTGAAGCTGGTCATGCTTGAAAAGCCAGTCCAGCCGGTGATCCGGGGTGGCGATGAAGCCGTCGAGGCTGGTGGCGATGTAGCCGAGAATCCTGGCCATGCTGTGTCTCCTTGGGTAAGCTTGGCATCAATATATAAATGAATGTTCATTTATAAAAGAGGGTGGCATGGCTCGAACCAAGACGGTGAGTGACGAAGCGATACTCGACGCCGCCATGGCGCTGATGGTGCGCGAAGGGCCGGAAGCGGTGACCTTCGCCGCCGTCGGCCGCGAGGTAGGGCTGTCCGCCGCGACGCTGGTACAGCGCCACCCCACCAAGGCGGACTTCCTCCGTGCCGTGCTGCTGCGTTCCTGGGACCGGCTGGATGAGCAGACCGCGCAGCTCGATGCGAGCGCTGAGCTGAGCCCGGAAGGCGCGGTGCAGATGCTGGTGGCGATGTTCCCGGTGGGCGAGGGCGAGACGGATTACGCCGAAGGCCTGCTGATCCTGCGCGAAGACATGCGTGACCCGCTGCTTCGAGAGCGCGGTGCGCGGTGGGGCGCGACGCTGGCCGTGGCCTTGGGCCGGCGCTTGAGCGATGACCCGCTGAGGCAACCGATACTCGGCCGGCTGATGGCCAGCCAATGGCAGGGCGCCCAGCTGTGGTGGGCCTTCGAGCGCCGGGGAGATCCGGCCAGCGCTATTGGCGCCGAATTGCAGCGCTGGTGCGAAGTCGTGCTGAAGGCGGAAAGAGTTGCGGGATAGGACGCAGGGATAGAGACTCGTTCGATGCATTACTGCCTGATCGAAACAGACCTCGGCTGGTTCGGGCTCGCCTGGAGCCCGCAGGGAATCACGCGCGCCTATCTGCCGGGCGACCCGGTGCACAGCCTGCGCGAGCGTTTCGACAAGCTCGCCAGCGAAACGGCTCACTGGCCGACGTTCATCGACGAGGCACGCCAATTGATCCTGGGTTACGCGCGGGGCGAGGCGGTGTCCTTCGACAACCTGCCGCTGGACCTGTCGGCGCTGAGCGATTTCCACCGCCGTGTCTACGCCGACATTCTCCGGCTCGGACGCGGCGAGACCACGACCTACGGCGAGATCGCCCGGCGCCTGGGCGATGTCGGTTTGTCCCGTGCGGTGGGGCAGGCGATGGGCAGCAACCCGATCCCGCTGATCATCCCCTGTCACCGCGTGCTCGCCAGCGGCGGCAGGACTGGCGGATTCTCTGCTCCGGGCGGCAGTACCTCGAAGATGCGTATGCTGGCGCTCGAAGGTTACCAGGACCCGCAAGGCGCGCAGACTGCCTTCGATTTCTAGCTAGGCCCTTTCCAGCGCACCTTCCAGGCGCAGCAGCAGTTCCTTGCGCGGCAGGCCGCCAGCGTAGCCGGTGAGGCTGCCGTTGCTGCCGATCACCCGGTGGCACGGGACGATGATGCTGATGGGGTTGGCGCCGTTGGCCGCGCCCACCGCGCGGATCGCCGTGGGCCGGCCGATGCGGCGCGCGAGTTCGGCATAGACGGTGGTGTAGCCGTAGGGGATGTCCACCAGGGCTTGCCAGACCTGGCGCTGGAACTCGGTGCCGCCGGTGTTCAGGCGCACATCGAAGCGCTGGCGCTTGCCGGCGAAATATTCGTCGAGCTGTCGCGCCACGTCATCCAGCAGCGGGCTGCCCTGCTGCCAATCCGGCTGCGGGTAATGCCGCACTTCCAGGTCCATGTAGAGCATTCGCAGGCCGCCTTCGTCACCGGCCAGCAGGAGGCGGCCGGTGGGGCTGTCGTGGTAGCGGTAGCGCATGGTCAACCTCCGGTGCGGCCGGCCTGGGAATAGGCGTGCCAAAGATAGACGGCGGCGTAGGCGCGCCACGGTCGCCAGGCTTCGGCGCGGCGTTGCAGTTCGCGGGCGCTGATGCCGGTGGTGCCCCAGACCGGCGACTTGAGCAGGCCCAGGTCGGCGGCGGGGAAGGCGTCCGGATCGCCAAAGGCGCGCAGGGCGACGTATTCGGCGGTCCATGGACCGATGCCGGGAAGGGCGCAAAGGCGCTTCACCAGGTCCTCGGCGCCGTCGTCCACGTGCAGCTCCAGCGCGCCGCTGGCGCAGGCGGCGGAGAAGCGTTGCAGGGTTTCCACGCGCTTGCCGGGCATGCCGATACCGGCGAGGTCGGCTTCCGCCAGCGCTTCGGGTGTGGGGAACAGGCGGGTGGGCTGGCCTTCGACTTCCCCGGGCAACGTCTCGCCCAGGCGCTGCACCAGCCGCCCGACTATGGTCACCGCGGCTTTCACCGTGACCTGCTGGCCGACGATGGCGCGCACGGCCTGCTCGAACGGATCGAACGCGGTGGGAAGGCGCAGGCCGGGGGCTTGCAGCAGCAGTGGGCCGAGAATGTCGTCATCGCCCAGATGTTCGGCGACGTGGGCGGGATTACTGTCGAGGTCGAACATCTTGCGCACCCGCGCCGTCAGCGCTTCGGCGTGGGCGGCGGGCAGGTGCAGTCGCAGTTCCAGCTCAGCGCAGTCATCCACGGGCTCCACGCTGAACCAGCCGCTGTCCTCGCCCACTCGTACGCTGCGGGCGTAGCGCCGGGGCGACAGGCACTCGACACCGGCGAGGCTGCGCAGGGCGAAGTGGTCGTGGAACTGCTGCCAGTCCCAGGGGGCCTGGTAGGGCAGGCGGATGATCCGGGAAGCGGGGGCTGTGCTTTTCATGCTGCGACCTTACCTGTTGCGCGCCGGGCTGTCCTCCCGCGCCTGACTTTCAAACCCGGCGGGATGCCTGCTTCATAGAAGCACCGACGGCAGGGTTCGACCTGTCATCTTCGGGCACGTAGAATGCGCGCCTCTTTCGGGGCGGCCCGGCCGTCCCCTCCTAGTGTCTTGTCCCGACGGGAGCCCATTGCATGCACGATTACCAGGAAACCCTCTACGACGGCTATGGCCAGCGTTTCAGCGTCGACAGGATGCTCCACGAGGTGCGCACCGAGCACCAGCACCTGGTGATCTTCGAGAATGCCCGCATGGGCCGGGTGATGGCGCTGGACGGCGTGATCCAGACCACCGAGGCCGACGAGTTCATCTACCACGAGATGCTCACCCACGTGCCGATCCTTGCCCATGGCGCGGCGAAGCGCGTGCTGATCATCGGCGGCGGTGACGGCGGCATGCTGCGCGAGGTATCCAAGCACGCCAGCGTCGAGCACATCACCATGGTGGAGATCGACGGCACCGTGGTCGACATGTGCAAGGAGTTCCTGCCGAACCATTCCCAGGGCGCCTTCGATGATCCGCGGCTGAACCTGGTGATCGACGACGGCATGCGTTTCGTCGCCACCACCACCGAGAAGTTCGACGTGATCATCTCCGACTCCACCGACCCGATCGGTCCGGGCGAGGTGCTGTTCTCGGAGAACTTCTACCAGGCCTGCCACCGCTGCCTGAACCAAGGCGGCGTGCTGGTGACCCAGAACGGCACGCCCTTCATGCAGTTGGACACCGTGCGCAATACCGCCGGCCGGATGAACGGCCTGTTCGCCGACTGGCACTTCTACCAGGCAGCCGTGCCGACCTACATCGGCGGCTCGATGACCTTCGCCTGGGGTTCTACCAACCCGGCGCTGCGCCAGGTCGACGCCGCCACCCTGGCCCAGCGCTTCGCCGCCAGCGGCATCCAGACCCGCTACTACAACCCGGCCATCCACCAGGGCGCCTTCGCCCTGCCGCAGTATGTACTGCAGGCCATCGGCAAGCCGACCAACGACTGATCCAGCGCTGCCCGTCACGCTCCGCGCGGGACGGGCAGGGGCGCAATGCCCTGGCGTTTGTCGCCCATCGGGACATTTTCTTCACACGCCTGCGGGCACTATGCCCGCCGTCAGGCGGTCCCACCTGCGCCGGTCCGCGCTTGCATCATTCCGCAACGAATCCCCGGCCAGGCTTAATGTCCGCTTAAGGCGCGCACAATAGAATGCGACGCCGCTGCTTTTGCGGTGTAATGCCGCAGCCTTTCGCGCTCGTGCGGGCGGTCCTGCTGTCCGGCCATGGCGACGCACCTTCGAACCCTGAACGTTCACAACGGAACCAAGAAATGGGCCAATCAGAAGTCCTGACCAACCGCCAGACCGGTGCGAGCCTCACGCGGCCGACCGTGTCCAGCCACCTGGCGTTTACCGCGCTCAGCGTCGTCACGCTGATGGTGATGTACTCCCTGCTGCGCCTTGCGCTGTTCATCTACAACCGCGAGCTGATCGGCACCACGCCGGCCTCCACCTTCGTCGAGGCCTTCCTCACCGGCATGCGTTTCGACATCCGTGCGGTGGTCTACATCGTCGCCCCGCTGGTGTTCGCCGTGGTCAGCGTGCGCGCCATGGGCTGGCGCTGGCTGTGGAAGGCCTGGCTGACCATCGCCGCGAGCATCACGCTGTTCCTCGGCGTGCTGGAGATGGACTTCTACCGCGAATTCCACCAGCGCCTGAACAGCCTGGTGTTCCAGTACATGTCCGAAGACCCGAAGACGGTCATGAGCATGATCTGGTACGGCTACCCGGTGGTCCGCTACCTGCTGGCCTGGGCCATCGCCACCTGGCTGCTGTACATGCTGTTCCGCGGTATCGACCGCGCCACCCGGCCGAGCGCCAGTGGCCCGTCGGCGGCTGCCTGGTACATCCGCGTGGCGGTGTTGCTGGTGCTGATCGTGCTGTGCGTCGTAGCCGCCCGTGGCACCCTGCGCCAGGGCCCGCCGCTGCGCTGGGGCGATGCCTTCACCACTGACTCGCAGTTCGCCAACCAACTGGGCCTGAACGGCACCCTGAGCCTGATCAAGGCCGCCGAGAGCCGCTTCTCCGAGGACCGCGACAATATCTGGAAGTCGACCCTGCCGCAGGACCAGGCGCTGGCCACCGTGCGCAAGATGCTGGTGATGCCGGACGACAAGCTGGTCGACGCCGACGACGCGCCGATCCGCCGCGACTACACGCCGCCGGCTAATGGCACGCTGCCGGTGAAGAACGTCGTGGTCATCCTGATGGAAAGCTTTGCCGGCCATTACGTCGGTGCGCTGGGCGCTCCGGGCAACATCACCCCGTACTTCGACAAGCTGTCGCAGGAAGGGCTGCTGTTCACCCAGTACTTCTCCAACGGCACCCACACCCACCAGGGCATGTTCGCCACCATGGCGTGCTTCCCCAACCTGCCGGGCTTCGAGTACCTGATGCAGACGCCCGAGGGTGGCCACAAGTTCTCCGGCCTGCCGCAGCTGCTGTCGGCGCGCAAGTTCGAGGACGTCTACGTCTATAACGGCGACTTCGCCTGGGACAACCAGTCCGGCTTCTTCGCCAACCAGGGCATGACCTCGTTCATCGGCCGCAATGACTTCGTCAACCCGGTGTTCTCCGACCCGACCTGGGGCGTGTCCGACCAGGACATGTTCGCCCGCGGCAACGAGGAACTGGACAAGCTGCACGCCACCGGCAAGCCGTTCTATGCACTGCTGCAGACCCTGTCCAACCACGTGCCCTACGCGCTGCCCAAGGACCTGCCGGTACAGCCGGTGACCGGCTACGGCAGCCTGGACGAGCACCTGACCGCGATGCGCTACTCCGACTGGTCGCTTGGCCAGTTCTTCGAGAAGGCCAAGAAGTCGCCGTACTACAAGGACACCATTTTCGTGATCGTCGGCGACCACGGCTTCGGTACCCCCGAGCAGCTGACCGAGATGGACCTGTTCCGCTTCAACGTGCCGCTGCTGGTTATCGCTCCGGGCATCCAGGAGAAGTTCGGCGCCACCCGCGACACCGTCGGCACCCAGATCGACATCGTGCCGACCATCATGGGTCGCCTGGGCGGCGAAGCTCGCCACCAGTGCTGGGGGCGCGACCTGCTGAACCTGCCCGAGGGCGACAAGGGCTTCGGCATGATCAAGCCTTCGGGCAGTGGCCAGGACGTGGCGCTGGTGTACGGCAACCGCATCCTGATCAAGCCCAAGGAAGGCGATATCCGCGTCTATGACTACAAGCTGGGCAAGGACTTCGGCGCGACTCGCATCCAGAACACGCCGGAGCAGTCGGAGATGAAGTCCCGTCTGGAGTCCTTCATCCAGACCGCCACCCAGGCCCTGCTGGACAACAAGACCGGCGTGGTCGATGGCAAGCCTGACGTGAAGTGATGAAGCGGTGAGCAAAAGGGGCCTTCGGGCCCCTTTTTCTTTGGCTCTTCGTAGGAGCGAGCTTGCTCGCGAACATCTTTGGCCACAGTGCCACTGCCTGGTTCGCGAGCAAGCTCGCTCCTACATGAAAGATGCTTTGCTGGAGCCTTGGCGCAGGAATGGCCAGAAGCGGAAATTCCGCAAGAAGAAGTTATAAAGTAAGACGATATCGATCTAATGAATTATAAGAAAAGTCGTTATCCTGCCGCCCACACCACGAGGTGATCAGTTTTCGTCAGGACGCGTAGATGGATGTTGGCAGTATCGGTTTCGTAATCGCGGGTCTTGTCGTTGGCTTTATCGTGGGAATGACCGGTGTCGGCGGCGGTTCGCTGATGACGCCGATTCTCCTCTGGTTCGGTATCAACCCCGCTGCCGCGGTGGGCACCGACCTGCTCTATGCCGCCATCACCAAGTCCGGCGGCGTCCTGGTTCATCGCAAGAACGACAACATCGACTGGCGCATCACCGGCTGGCTGGCCCTGGGCAGCGTCCCGGCGGCGGCGTTGACGCTGCTGTTCCTGCACAGCCTGCACACCGATACCGCGGCCATGAACGCCGTGATCAAGAACGCCCTCGGCGTCGTGCTGCTGCTCACCGCGCTGGCGGTACTGTTCAAGAAGCAGGTGCTGGCCTTCGCCCAGCGCCACGCGGGCGACAGCTTCCACTTCAGCGGCCCGAGGCTGAATGCCTTGACCGTGGCCACTGGTGGCCTGCTTGGCGCTATGGTCGCGCTGACCTCCATCGGCGCCGGCGCGCTGGGTACCGTGGCGCTGTTCATCCTCTATCCCTTCCTTGCCACCCGCCGCCTGGTGGGCACCGAGATCGCCCACGCCGTGCCGCTGACCCTGGTCGCCGGCCTCGGTCACGCCAGCATGGGCAACATGGACTGGGGGCTGCTGGGCTACCTGCTGATCGGCTCGCTGCCGGGCATCTATATCGGCAGTCACCTGGCCGGGCGCATTCCGGACGGCGTGCTGCGCCCCTGCCTGGCGCTGATGCTGGCGATGATCGGCTACAAGCTGGTCTTCTGAACGCTCGGTTGCAGGGCGCTCAGCCGCGGCGGAAGCGCCCCGGCGTCACGCCTTTCCAGCGGCGGAAGGCATGGATGAAGTTCGACACCTCGCCATAGCCGAGCCGCTCGGCAATCTCCTCCAGACGGATCGCCCCGGTGGCCAGCAACTCCTCGGCCAGCGCCTGGCGCACCTCATCCAGCAAGGCGCGATAGCTGCTGCCTTCGGTTTCCAGCCGACGGCGCAGCGTGCGCGATGTCATGTGCAGTTCATCCGCCAGTTGCTCCATGTCCGGCAGCCGCCCCGGCGTACCCAGCAGGCGATCGCGGATCTGCCCGGAAAGCCCGGTGCGCACCTGGCGTCGGGCGAGCAGGGCGCGGCACTGCTCCTCGCAACGGCGCGCCACTTCCGGATTGGCACCTGGCAACGGCATGTCGAGGATGCGGCTGTCGAAGACGATGCGGTTCTCCGCCTGGGCAAAGAGCGGCGTCACGCCCAGTTCATCGATGTACGGCTGCACATCGGCCGGCGCCTCGCGGCGGAACAGCGCCTGGCGGATCGGCGGAGGCTGGTTGGTCAGGTCGCGCTGGATGCGCAGCACGCCGCCGCCGTCGCGGTCGATGAGGAAGTCGCGCAGGTCTTCCGGCACCGCCGAGTCGTCCAGAACCAGATGCGCCTCGCCGTCGTGTTCCTCCAGCGTCATGCGGTGGAAGGCGTAGGTCAGGTCGAGGTAGCGCAGGCCCAGGTGCGCCGCGCTGAGGAAGGTCGAGCTGCTGAGCAGGGCGAAGCCCCAGATGCCGTAGGTGTTGAGGTGGTAGCGCAGGCCGGCCTTGAGGCCGATGCCGGGGCGCTGGCCGATCTGCCGGTTGATGTTGCGCAGCAGCTCCAGTTCCTGGGTGGCTTCCACCTCCGCGCCGGGATCGGCGAGCACGTCGATGCCCAGGCCCGTGCCGTCCAGGCACTGTTCCAGGGTCATGCCATGGTCGAGGCCGAACTGGGTCATGAGCTGCACGCTGATGGCGCTGCGCCGGGGCGACCAGGCTGGGGTGGCAGGCATCGGAACCTCGGCTTCCAAATGACCGAAAATCAGGCGTGACCGAAAGTCACAATTTTATGTCCGACTATGCCATAACCCATGGCAGGAAGTCGCACTAGGATGTGCTCATCCGCCGCTGTGCGGACTTCGAAACCGGGAGCACAACAATGACAACACCTTCCCGTCGACCAGCCGCCCCGCGCGTGCTGATCATCGGTGCCGGCTTCGCCGGCCTGGGCCTGGCGATCCGCCTGCAGCAAGCGGGCATCCAGGACTTCCTGATTCTCGAAAAAGCCGCCGACGTCGGTGGCTGCTGGCGCGAGAACGTCTATCCGGGCGCCGCCTGCGACGTGCCTTCGCACCTGTACTCCTTCTCCTTCGAACCCAAGACCGACTGGTCGCGCAAGTTCGCGCCGCAGGCGGAAATCCTCGAGTACGCGCGGCACTGCGCGGACAAGTACCGCCTGCGCGAGCGCATCCGCTTCAACTGCGAAGTGCGCGAGGCCAGCTTCGATGAAGCGGCCGGCGAGTGGCGGGTGACCTGCGCCGATGGCGAGGAGTTGCGCGCCCAATCGCTGGTCTGCGCCCTCGGCCAGCTGAGCCGTCCGCTGATCCCGAAACTGCCGGGGATCGAGCGCTTCCAGGGCAAGGCCTTCCACTCCGCGCAGTGGGACCACGACACTCCGCTGGAGGGCAAGCGCGTCGCGGTAGTCGGCACCGGCGCCAGCGCCATCCAGTTCGTCCCGCAGATCGCCCCGAAGGTGGCCGAGCTGCTGCTGTTCCAGCGCAGCGCCGCCTACGTGATTCCCAAGCCGGATCGTCCCTACGCCGACTGGGAGCGCCGCATCAAGGCGCGCCTGCCCTGGCTGCAGCGCCTGGACCGCGGCCTGAAGTACATCCAGCACGAGGCCCGTGCGCTGGCCTTCACCGTGTTCCCGCCGCTGATGAAGATCATGCGCGTCAGCTTCCACCTGCACATGCGCAAGAGCATCGCCGACCCGCAACTGCGCGCGCGGCTGGAGCCGGATTACCCCATGGGCTGCAAGCGCATCCTGATCAGCAACGACTACTACCCGGCGCTGGCACGCAGCAACGTGAAGCTGGTGGACACCGGCATTCGCGAGGTCACCGAGGACGCCATCGTCACCCGCGACGGCGAGCGGCACCCGGTGGATACGATCATCTACGGCACCGGCTTCGCCGCCACCGAGTTCCTCGCACCGATGCGCGTCAGCGGCCTGGGCGGACGCGAGCTGAACCAGGCCTGGAGCGAGGGCGCCGAGGCTTACAAGGGCATCAGCGTCAGCGGCTTTCCCAACTTCTTCATCCTCTACGGGCCGAACACCAACCTGGGGCACAACTCCATCATCTACATGCTGGAGAGCCAGTTCCCCTACGTGCTCGGCTGCCTGCAGCGGATCCAGCGCGAGGGCCTGAAGTACCTGGACCTCAAGCCGCAGGCGCAGCAGGGCTTCAACCGCCAGTTGCAGCACGACCTGCAGCACACCATCTGGGAGCGCGGCTGCAACAGCTGGTACAAGACCGCCAGCGGGCGCAACACCGTGAACTGGCCGGGCTTCACCTTCCGTTACCGCCAACAGACCCGTCAGCCGGAGTTCGCCGACTATGACTGCATCCGTTGAACCGCAACTGCCGCTGTCGACCCGCCAGAAGCTGCTGACCGCGACCCTGCGCGGCGCGCTGAATCTGCTGTTCCGCGGGCTGATGGGCCCGCAGTTGCCGGTAAAGGCGCAGCGCGCCCTGCTGCGCGGGCTGACGGCCGCCACGCTGACACCGCGTGGCGTGCACCGGGAGCAGACGACGCTGTGCGGCGTTCCCACAGAAGTGTGGCGACCGCAAGGCGGGGGCGAGGGCAGGGTGGTCCTCTACCTGCACGGTGGCGCCTATCTGGTCGGCTCGCCGGCTACGCACCGGGCGATCACCGCCAATCTGGCGCGGCGCTGCAAGGCGGAGGTCTGGGTGATCGACTACCGCCTGGCGCCCGAACATCGCTTCCCCGCGCAACGTGAAGACGCCGTGGCGGCCTACCGCGCTCTGCTGGACAAGGGCATCCCCGCGCCCGCCATCGCGGTGGCCGGGGATTCCGCTGGCGGCCACCTGACCCTGCAGCTGGCGCTGGAAGCCAGGGCGCAGGGCTTGCCGTCGCCGGGTGCGCTGGTGACCTTCTCGCCGGTCACCGATCTTTCCAACGAGCATCTGCACGCTCCAGCCGCAGGCGATCCGCTGATCACCCGTGCCTGGATGGACAGCGCCATGGCGATGTTCTGCCCGCCGGGCGTGCCCCGCGCGGACGCTCAATTGTCGCCGCTGCACGCCGATCTCACCGGCCTGCCGCCGCTGCTGATCCAGGTCGGCGAGGACGAGGTGCTGCGCAACGACAGCCTGCGTTTCGCCGATGCCGCGCGGCGCTACGGCAACACCGTGCAGCTGCAGCGCTTCCCCGGCTGCTGGCACGTGTTCCAGGCCCACGCCGGATTGCTCGACGTGGCGGATCGCGCGCTACAGGACGTTGCCGTCTTCCTCGCCCACCATCTCCAACCCGCGTCCATGCAAGGAACGCATCGATGAACACCATCCTGATCAGCGGAGCGGCCTCGGGCATCGGCGCCGCCACTGCAAAACTGTTCCACCAGCGTGGCTGGCGCGTCGGCTTGATCGATCTCAATCCCGAGCCGCTGGCGGCGCTGGCTGCCGAGCTCGACGGCGCGTGGCAGCAGGCGCTGGACGTCACCGATGCCGAGGCGGTGACGGCGGCGATTGGAGAGTTCGCCGAAGCCCACGACGGTCACCTGCGCCTGCTGTTCAACTGCGCGGGCATCCTGCGTTTCGGGCGCTTCGAGGACATCAGCCTCGCCGAGCACAACCGCATCATCGCCATCAACGTGCAGGGCGTGCTCAATTGCTGCTATGCCGCGCTGCCGTTTCTCAAGCGAACGCCCGGCGCGCAAGTGCTGAACATGGGCTCGGCGTCCGGGCTCTACGGCGTGCCGCAGATGGCCAGTTACTCGGCGTCGAAGTTCGCCGTGCGCGGGCTGACCGAGGCGCTGGAGCTGGAATGGCGCGAACTGGGCATTCGCGTCGCCGACCTGATGCCGCCCTTCGTGCGCACGCCGATGGTTGCCAGCCAGACCTTCGAGCCCCCGGTGCTGCGCCGCCTGGGCGTGACCCTGGTGGCCGAGGACATCGCCCAGGCCGCCTGGCGCCAGGCCCGGAGCAGTGGCGTGCACCGCCCCATCGGAGCGATGTTCCGCGCCATGTACTGGTCCGGCCAGCTCTCGCCTCCGGCGATCAACCGCTGGGTGATGGCCTGGCTCAGCCGCGCCTGAGTAGACTGCAGGGGCGGCGAAGGAGGCCGTCCCATGCAGCAGAACCCGGAACCTCAGCCATCGGCCTGGCAGCGCGTGCTGCAGGACATCACCTCACCCTTCGACCGCATCAGCGAGATGACCTACGGGGTGATCATGACCCTGACCATCATCTCGGTGATTTCCGCCGCCAGCGGCGGTGCGAGCCGGCAGGACCTGATCGTCGCCGCGCTGGGCTGCAACCTCGCCTGGGGCCTGGTGGACGCGCTGATGCTGCTGGTGCGCCTGCGGGTCGAGCGGGTGCACCGGCATGGCCGGCTGCGCGCCTTGCGCGGCACATCCAATGACAGCGACTTCCGTGACGGGCTCGACGAGTTCCTGCCGCCGCGACTGGTGGCCGTGCTGCAGCCGGAAGAGGTCTGGCGGCTGCGCCAGCGCCTGATGCGCTCCGAACTGGGCACCGGGCCACTGCGCCATGGCGGAATCGAGATCTGGCTGGCGGCGCTACTGATCGTATTGCTGGTCACCGGCATCACCCTGCCGCTGATCCTGCCGCTGTGGCTGGTGCCGGACGAGCTGCTGGCGCTGCGCCTGGCCCAGGGCATCGGCGTCGCCATGCTGTTCGGCCTGGGCTGGCTGCTCAGCCGCTGGTCCGGCGATTCGCCCTGGCCGGGCGCGCTCGGTTTCATGGCGCTGGGCGTCGCCATGACCGGTCTGTGCATCGCGCTGGGCGGCTAGCGCCGCGGGGTTTCCCCCGACTGCCGCCTGTCGCCGCCGGGCGCTCCGAAGCCAGGAAGGAGCGGCAGGGCCCCGTCCGAGGCGCTACTCTGAGAAAAGTGGCCGGGAGATTCCGTTGCGTCGTTCGGCGCGTTCGGCGGAGTTGGCCACCATTTCGGGGGACGTTGCGTGATTTGACGTTTCCCGGCGGCACACTGAAGTGCCCGGAACGCGCCCGCGAAGGGTGTGTTCGTTGGCGGGGAATACACTCTGAACGTCTCGACAGGAGGTGCGTACCATGGAAAAGCCCCTCTCGGAGGATATCAGCGTCAACGTGTTGCGCCGGATGAAGGAAGGTGGCTTCGATTTCGCTCGCATTCATCCCATCGACTTTTTCGCCATCTTTTCCGATGAACAGAACGCCCGCCAAGCTGCCCGGCAGTTTCGCGGAGAGTCGCTGAGAACCCAGGTCGAGGCGCGCGATGACGGCGGCTGGAACCTGCAGATCAGCAAGGTGATGTTCGCCACCCACGCCGCCATCGGCGATTTCGAACACGACCTTGAGGAAGTCGTGGTGCCACTGGGCGGTACGCTCGATGGATGGGGCGTGACCCAGGAGGTCACTTCCCTGCGTTGAGCGCAACACGTCGTTGAGCCGTCTGCCGACGGCCGATCTTCTACCCGCGTCTTCCACATCGCGAAAAAGGAAAAATGCGCGCCGTCGCCAGCAGTGACGGCGCGCCTTTCTTCGTTGGGGGAACCAACCCTGGAGGGCAGCGGTGCAAGGATGAGCTTGCGGACACGCCAGGTTTCCCCGGTGCCCCCGATGCGGCAGACTGCCGCGCGGAGGTGACCATGACCGATATCCTGATCCTGACCCACGTCGATTTCTGCCCGCCCGGCCACCTGGGTGCGCTGCTCGACCGTCTGCAATTGTCGTTCGACGTTCGCCGCGTCGATCTGGGCGAGCTGCAAGGCTACGACCTGGAGCGACCGAAAGCCGTTGCCATCATGGGTGGGCCCATGAGCGTGAACGACGACCTGCAATGGCTGCGCGACGAGATTGCCGCGATCCGCCGTTTCATCGAGCGCGACGTGCCGATGATCGGCCACTGCCTGGGCGGCCAGTTGCTGGCCAAGGCGCTGGGCGCGGAGATCCATCGCCTGCCGTACACCGAGATGGGCTGGCAGCCGATGCGTCGCCAGGAAACGCAGAGCCCCTGGCTGGCGCACCTGCCCGAGGAGTTCCCGATCTACCAGTGGCACGGCGATACCTTCGACATTCCCCAAGGCGCCACCCGCCTGCTGTCCAGCCCCTGGTGCGAGAACCAGGGCTTCAGCTTCGGCGAGCGCATCCTCGGTCTCCAAGGCCACCCGGAGATGACCGAGGAGCTGGTGAGCGGCTGGGTCAATGATTTCCCGGAGTACCAGGACCCCAGCCAGCCGAGCCAGGAAAGCGCAGAGGTCATGCTGGCCGACCTGCCGCAGAAGGTCGCGGCGATGAACCGCGTGGCGGAAGGCTTCTACCGGCACTGGCTGAAGCTGGCCGGGCTGGTCTGATCGGCGCCACGCTTCGCACCGTGGGGGCATGGCGCACTTCGTAGGATGGCGTGGAGCGCAGCGATACCCATCGATCCCGCACGCCGACAGCATGGGTATCGCTGCGCTCCACCCATCCTACGTATCCGATCCCGCAAGTCTGTGCCGGGCTGGTTGCTCTTCGTAGGAGCGAGGGGGACGCCTAGTCCTTGCTCGCGAACAAACCCCGCCGCGGGGTCGGGGTTCGCGAGCAATAACGATGGCGTCCCCCTCGCTCCTACAGGTAAAGCACGTCCGTGCGGCTCAATGCTTGAACATGATGTGCCGCGCCACGGTGTAGTCCTCCAGGCCGTACATCGACAGGTCCTTGCCGTAGCCGGACTGCTTGAAGCCGCCGTGGGGCATCTCGCTGCACAGCATGAAGTGCGTGTTCACCCAGGTGCAGCCATATTGCAGGCGCGCTGCCACCCTTGAGGCGCGACCGACATCCCTGGTCCACACCGACGAAGCGAGGCCGTAGTCGGAGTCGTTTGCCCAGCGCACTGCCTCGTCGGCATCGCTGAAGGGCGTCACCGATACCACCGGGCCGAACACTTCGCGGCGGACGATCTCGTCGTCCTGCTGGGCGTTGGCCACCACGGTCGGCTCGTAGAAGAAACCGTTGCCGCTGACCACCTTGCCGCCGGTGGCGATCTGGATGTGCGGGCTGGCCTTGGCGCGCTCGACGAAGCCGGAGACGCGGTCGCGCTGGGCGGCGGTGATCAGCGGGCCAAGCTCGGTGTTCGGGTCGTTCTGCAGGCCGGTCTTGAGGCTCGATACCGCGCTGGCGAGGTCGGCGACGAAGTTGTCGTAGACCTTCTTGCCGGCGTAGATGCGGCAGGCCGCAGTGCAGTCCTGCCCGGCGTTGTAGAAGCCGAAGGTGCGGATGCCGGCGATCACGTCTTCCAGGTCGGCATCGTCGAAGACGATCACCGGGGCCTTGCCGCCCAGCTCCATGTGCAGGCGTTTCACGCTCTCGGCGGCGCTCTTGATGATGGCCTTGCCGGTGCCCACCGAACCGGTCAGCGAGACCATGCGTACCAGATCATGGCTGACCAGCGGCGCGCCCACGCTCGGGCCGCGGCCGAAGACCAGGTTGACCACGCCGGCGGGGAACAGCTCGGCAATGAACTCGGCCACCCGCAGGGCCGTCAGCGGCGTCTGCTCCGAAGGTTTGAACACCACGCAGTTGCCGGCGGCCAGCGCCGGGCCGAGCTTCCACGCGGCCATCATCAGCGGGTAGTTCCACGGCGCAATGGAAGCGACCACGCCCACCGGGTCGCGGCGGATCATCGAGGTGAAACCGGGCAGGTACTCTCCGGCAGCGGAGCCCGGCAGCACGCGGCAGGCGCCGGCGAAGAAGCGGAACACGTCGGCGATGGCCGGTATCTCGTCGTTCAGTGCGGCGGCGTAGGGCTTGCCGCAGTTGTCGGATTCCAGCCGCGCCAACTCCTCGGCGTGTTCCTCGATGCGGTCGGCCAGACGCAGCAGGAGCAGGGCGCGGTCTTTCGGCGCGGTCTGCGACCAGCCGTCGAAGGCCGCGTCGGCGGCACGCACGGCGGTGTCCACCTGGGCTTCGCTGGCCTCGGCGACCTGGCTGATCACCGTGCCGGTGGCAGGGTTGAGGATATCCAGCGCGGCGCCTTCGCCGGCGACGAACTGGCCGTTGATCAGGAGTTTGGTTTGCATGGGGGCTCCTCCTTCAATGGGTTTCCCTCACCCCAACCCTCTCCCGGAGGGAGAGGGGGCTGTCCTCTGCACAGTGGTATCCCGCTGCACGGATGCTCCCTCTCCCTTCAGGGAGAGGGCTGGGGAGAGGGCGCTTCGCAAAACGCCCGGAGTCATTTCCCGCTCCCCGCCACGTCGCTGGTACCGCGCGTCAGGTAGTAGGCGCCGAGGATCGGCAGCATGGTGGCGAGCATCACCAGCATGGCGACAACGTTGGTGATCGGCACGTCGCGCGGGCGGGTCAGCTGGTTGAGCAGCCACAGCGGCAGGGTGCGCTCGTGGCCGGCGGTGAAGGTGGTGACGATGATCTCGTCGAACGACAGGGCGAAGGCCAGCATGCCGCCGGCCAGCAGCGCCGTGGCGATGTTCGGCAGGATGATGTAGCGGAAGGTCTGCCAGCCGTCGGCGCCCAGGTCCATGCTCGCCTCGATCAGGCTGAAGGAGGTACGGCGGAAGCGGGCGATCACGTTGTTGTAGACGATCACCACGCAGAAGGTCGCGTGGCCGACGACGATGGTCAGCAAGCCCGGTTCGATCCCCAGGGTCTTGAACGCCGAGAGCAGAGCGATACCGGTGATGATGCCGGGCAGGGCGATGGGCAGGATCAGCATCAGCGAGATGCTCTCCTTGCCGAAGAAGTCGCGGCGGTACAGCGCGCCGGCGGCCAGGGTGCCGAGGACCATGGCGATCAGCGTGGCCACGCAGGCGATCTTCACCGACAGCCAGATGGCGTCGAGCACGTCGCCGCGGGCGAAGGCGACGCTGAACCACTTCAGGGTGAAGCCCTGCAGCGGGAAGCTGTAGGCCGACTCCTCGGTGTTGAAGGCGTAGAGCAGGATCACCAGGATCGGGAAGTGCAGGAACACCAGCCCGCCCCAGGCCGCCAGGCGCAGGAACCAGGACGGGCGCTCGGTGGAGTGGGCGTCAGAGCGCATCGAAGGCCCCCAGCCGCTTGGCGATGGACAGGTACACGGCGATCAGCACGATGGGCACCAGGGTGAAGGCCGCCGCCAGCGGCATGTTGCCCACCGCGCCCTGTTGCACGTAGACCATGGTGCCGATGAACAGCCCGCTGGGGCCAATCAGTTGCGGGATGATGAAGTCGCCCAGGGTCAGGCTGAAGGTGAAGATCGAACCCGCCACCACGCCGGGGAAGGCCAGCGGCAGGATCACCTGGAAGAAGGTCTGTCGCGGATGCGCACCCAGGTCCGCCGAGGCTTGCAGCAGCGTCGGCGGCAGGCGCTCCAGGGCAGCCTGGATCGGCAGGATCATGAACGGCAGCCAGATGTAGGTGAACACCCAGAAGCGCCCCAGGTGCGAGGTGGACAGGGTATTGCCGCCCACGCCGGGCACTTGCAGCAGCAGGTCCAGCAGGCCGAGCAGGTGCAGGTGCTCGATGATCCAGTAGAGGATGCCGCCCTTGGCCAGGATCACCGTCCAGGCGTAGGCCTTGACGATGTAGCTGGCCCACATCGGCAGCATCACTGCGATGTAGAAGAAGGCCTTCTCCTTCGGCCCGGCGTAGCGCGCCATGTAGTAGGCGATGGGGAAGGCAAGGATGGCGCTGGCCACCGACACGGCAATCGCCATGCTGAAGGTGCGCAGCACGATGTCGTAGTTGGCCGGGTTGAACAGGGCACGGTAGTTGGCCAGGGTCAGCTCCGGCGTCACCGCCATGGTGAAGTCGTCGAAGGTGTAGAAGCTCTGCCAGAGCAGGGCGAACAGCGAGCCGATGTAGATCACCCCGAACCACAGCAGCGGCGGGATCAGCAGCATCAGCAGGTAGAGCGTGCTGCGCCGGTAGAGGAAGCTGGAAATCGCCCTCACGGCGCAGGCTCCTCGAGCAGCGGTACCAGAGCGCTGCGCGCCCAGCTGGCGGTCACCGCATCACCGGGTTTCGGCCTTTGCTCCTCGCGCTCGCCGTTGGGCAGCGCGGCGACCAGGCGCACGCCGTTTTCCAGCTCGATCTCGTAGCGGCTGCTGGCGCCCATGTATTGCACGTCGAACAGGGTGCCGCTGACTTCCAGCTCGCCCTCGCCGGCGTGGCCGAAGCGCACGTGCTCGGGGCGCAGCGAGTGCGGTCGCGACTCGCCCAGCAGGCGGTGGGCGAGGTCGCCGCGCAGCACGTTGGCGGTGCCGACGAATTCGGCGACGAAGCGCGTGGCGGGGCGGCGGTAGAGGTTGCCGGGGGTGTCGACCTGTTCGATGCGGCCCTTGTTGAACACCGCCACGCGGTCGGACATGGATAGCGCTTCGCCCTGGTCATGGGTGACGAAGATGAAGGTGATGCCGAGCTGGCGCTGCAGCTTCTTCAGTTCCACCTGCATCTGCTCGCGCAGCTTGAGGTCCAGTGCGCCGAGAGGTTCATCCAGCAGCAACACGCGCGGGCGATTGACCAGGGCGCGGGCCAGGGCGACGCGCTGGCGCTGGCCGCCGGAGAGCTGCGCCGGCTTGCGCTTGCCGTAGCCGGCCAGGGCGACCATGCCCAGGGCCTCCTCCGCGCGGTGGTAGCGCTCGGCCTTGGCCACGCCTTTCACCTTCAGGCCGTAGGCGACGTTGTCCAGCACGTTCATGTGCGGGAACAGCGCGTAGTCCTGGAACACCGTATTCACGTCGCGTTCATACGGCGGCAGGCCCGCGGCTTCCGCGCCGTGGATGCGAATGGAGCCGGAGGTGGGCTGCTCGAAGCCGGCGATCAGGCGCAGGCAGGTGGTCTTGCCCGAGCCGGAGGGGCCGAGCATGGAGAAGAACTCACCGTCGCGGATCTCAATGGACACCGCATCGACGGCGCGCACCTCGCCGTAGTGACGGCTCACGTCGGTGAACTGGACGGCTGTGGTCATGCTGCTGGCTACCTGAGTGGCGGGGCTGCATCAGAAAAGGTAGCGCATGGGAGCAGGAGGAGCGTGTAGGAGCGAGCTTGCTCGCGAACGGCCCCGCAGCGGAGTTCGGTTCGCGAGCAAGCTCGCTCCTACAGAAAAGCGCTGACAGTGGTGCTAGCGACCGCCCATGATCGCAATGTAATCCTGCGTCCACCGGCTGTAAGGCACGCACTGCCCCTGGGCGCACTTGGCCTGCGGGGTCTTCCAGAAGGCGATGCGGTCGAACTGGTCGTAGCCGTTGGCGGCGCAACCTTTCTCGCCCAGCAGCTGGCTGCCGCTGCAACCATCAGGCACGGACGGCACCGAGCCGAACCAGGCGGCGACGTCGCCCTGCACCTTGGGTTCCAGCGACCAGTTCAGCCATTTGTAGGCGCACACCGGGTGCTTGGCATCGGCGTGCAGCATGGTGGTATCGGCCCAGCCGGTGACGCCTTCGCCGGGAATGGTCGAGGCGATCGGCTGCTTCTCGCCCTGCAGGGCGTTCACCTGATAGGGCCAGGATCCGGAAGCGGCCACGCCCTCATTCTTGAAGTCGCTCATCTGCACCGTCGCGTCGTGCCAGTAGCGATGGATCAGCCTCTGCTGCTCGCGCAACAGCTTGAGCGCGGCGGCGTACTGTTCCTCGTTGAGCTCGTACGGGTCCTGGATGCCCAGCTTGGGCTCCGCGGTCTTCAGGTAGAGCGCCGCGTCGGCGATGTAGATCGGCCCGTCGTAGGCCTGCACGCGGCCCTTGTTGCTCTTGCCGTCGGGCAGCTTCTGTTCGCTGAACACCACGCTCCAGCTCTCCGGAGCCTTGGGGAAGACCTTGGTGTTGTACATCAGCACGTTCGGCCCCCACTGGTAGGGCGTGCCGTAGTGCTTGCCGTCCACCGTGTGCCAGGGCGCGTCCTGCAGGCGCTGGTCGACGTTCTTCCAGTTGGGCACCAGGGCGATGTTGATCGGTTGCACGCGCTTGCCATAGACCAGCCGCAGCGAGGCGTCGCCGGAGGCGGTGACCAGGTCGTAGCCGCCCTTGGCCATCAGGCTGACCATCTCGTCGGAGGTGGCGGCGGTCTTCACGTTGACCTTGCAGCCGCTGTCCTTTTCGAACTGGCTGACCCAGTCGTAGTTCTTGTCGCTCTCGCCGCGCTCGATGTAGCCGGGCCAGGCAATGATATCCAGCGCCCCTTCAGGGTTGCCGAGCTGCTTGAGCGCTTCGGCGGCCTGCAACGAGGCGCTGGAAAGCAGGCTGATGCCGGCGAAGGCCAGCGCCGCGACTTTCACGCAAGACAATTGCACTGATGACATGACGGACTCCTGTTGTTCTTCGTTGTGGGAGCCACTGCAGAACCAGCGCGCAGAAAATTGGCACCACGGTCGACCGCTGCGTGTCCATAGCGAACGGGCACGTTCCTGCAGCGTAGTTCCGGCCCCGGAGGCTGACAAGAAAGCCCCGGCTCCCCGCAAAGCCCCGCCCGCTGGCGCTTTGCGGCCCCAAACGGGGCGGGGCGGGGTGGCCGCGGGCGAAAAGCGCACCGCGCTGGTGCGGGGCGCCCGGGCAGCCTTTGCAAGTCATTGAATGGATAGGAAATCGACCTCTGGCACGGGCCTTGCGACGGCTCTTCTGCCAATGCAGAGCATGCCGAGGAAGAGCGGCAACAAGGAGTAGAAGATGGCTCGGGTGTTCTATGACGAAATGCATGACGCCGCTGGCGCCTGCCGTCCGCACTACACGGAGTTCGCCCGCTGGCTGGCGGACATGCCCGGCGAACAGCTGCAGCAGCGCCGCCGCGAGGCCGACCTGCTGTTCTATCGCGCCGGTATCACCTTCACCCTTTACGGCGACGACCAGGGCACCGAGCGCCTGATTCCCTTCGACACCATCCCGCGCAGCATTCCCGCCAGCGAGTGGAAGATCATCGAGGCCGGCTGCATCCAGCGCGTGCAGGCGCTCAACCTGTTCCTCGCCGACCTCTACCACGACCAGCGCATCCTCAAGGAAGGCCTGATCCCGCCCGAGCAGGTCCTGGCCAACGACCAGTACCAGCTGGCCATGCAGGGCCTGGACGTGCCCGGTAACGTCTACGCGCACATCGCCGGCATTGACTTGGTGCGCGACGGCAACGGTGCCTACTACGTGCTCGAAGACAACCTGCGCACCCCCAGCGGCGTCTCCTACATGCTGGAGAACCGCAAGATGATGATGCGCCTGTTCCCCGAGCTGTTCGGCGCCCAGCGCATCGCGCCCATCGACCACTACCCGAACCTGCTGCTCGACACCCTGCGCCAGGCCAGTGCCGTCGACCAGCCCTGCGTGGTGGTGCTGACGCCCGGCCGCTTCAATAGTGCCTACTTCGAGCACGCCTTCCTCGCCCGCGAGATGGGCGTGGAGCTGGTGGAGGGCGCCGACCTGTTCGTCCGCGACGAGCGCGTCTACATGCGCACCACCTCCGGGCCTATGCCGGTGGACGTGATCTACCGGCGGGTCGACGACGATTTCCTCGACCCGCTGGCCTTCAACCCCGACTCCATGCTCGGCGTGCCCGGCCTGCTGGCCGCTTACCGCGCCGGCAACGTGGTGCTGGCCAATGCCATCGGCACCGGCGTGGCCGACGACAAGTCGGTCTACCCCTACGTGCCGGAGATGATCCGCTTCTACCTCGACCAGGAACCGATCCTGCACAACGTGCCGACCTGGCAGTGCCGCCGGCCGCAGGACCTGTCCCACGTGCTGGCGCACCTGCCCGAGCTGGTGGTGAAGGAAGCCCAGGGCTCCGGCGGCTACGGCATGCTGGTGGGGCCGGCGTCGACCAGCGCCGAGATCGAAGCCTTCCGCGCCCGCCTGATGGCGCGGCCGGAGGCCTACATCGCGCAGCCGACCCTGAGCCTGTCGACCTGCCCGACCTTCGTCGAGAACGGCATCGCCCCGCGCCACATCGACCTGCGGCCCTTCGTGCTCTCCGCGCCGGACAACGTGCGCCTGGTGCCCGGCGGGCTGACCCGCGTGGCGCTGCGCGAGGGCTCGCTGGTGGTCAACTCGTCACAAGGTGGCGGTACCAAGGACACCTGGGTGGTGGAGGATTGAAATCATGCTGAGCCGTACCGCTTCCGACCTGTACTGGATGTCCCGTTACCTGGAGCGCGCCGAGAACCTCGCGCGCATGCTCGACGTGTCCTACTCGCTGTCGCTGATGCCCCAGGACGGCCGTGGCGATGGCCTGGAGGAACTGGCCATGCCGCTGTTGATCACCGGCAACCTCGACGCCTATCTCGCCCGCCACGGCGAGCTGCACGCCGAGCGCCTGCTGAACTTCTTCGCCCTGGATGCGCAGAACCCGGCGAGCATCTATTCCTGCTTTGGCGCCGCCCGCGCCGGCGCCCATGCGGTGCGCGGGCGGATCACCACCGACATGTGGGAGAACATCAACGCCACCTGGCTGGAGATGCGCGACATCGCCCACCAGGGCCTGCTGCGCTATGGCATCAGCCACTTCTGCGAATGGGTGAAGGACCGCTCGCACCTGTTCCGCGGCGCCACCTTCGGCACCAGCATGCGCAACGATGCCTTCCACTTCATCCGCCTGGGCACCTACATCGAGCGCGCCGACAACACCCTGCGCCTGCTCGACGCTCGCCACCAGGTGCTGGGCGAACACAGCGCCGGCCCGGCCGAAGGCACGGCGCGCGGCTACTACCAGTGGTCCGCGCTGCTACGCGCGCTCTCGGCCTTCGAAGGTTACACCGAGCTGTACCGCGACGCCCTCAACGCGCGGAACATCGCCGAGCTCCTGCTGCTGCGCGAAGACGTGCCGCGCTCGCTGCTGGCCTGCGCCGAGGAGCTGCGCCAGATCCTCGCCAGCCTGCCGGGCATCAACGGCCGCCCGGCCCAGCGCCTGGCCGCCGAACTGGAGGCGCGGGTGCGCTACACCGGTATCGACGAAGTGCTGGGCAATGGCCTGCACCCCTGGATCACCGACCACATCGGGCTGGTGCGCCAGCTCGCCAACGCCATTCACAGCTCGTACCTGGAGGCCGCATGAAACTCTCCATCCGCCACGACACCACCTACCGCTACGAAGACCAGGTGCGCGCGAGCATCCAGTACCTGCGCCTGACCCCGCAGGAAAGCGAGCGCCAGCACGTGCTCGACTGGCAGCTGCATCTGCCGCGCCCGGCGCATCCGCAGCGCGACGCCTACGGCAACATCCTCCACGTGCTGACCCTGGACGAGCCGCACGAGGCCATCGCCATCGCCGCCCACGGCCAGGTGGAGATCGACGTGGAAAACGAGCGCGAGCACGATCACCTGTCGCCGCTGCCGTTCCTGCGCAGCACCCGCCTGACCCAGGCCGACGGAGCGTTGCAGGAATTCGCCCGCGCCCAATGTGCCGAGCGCCGCGACCGCAAGGCGATGATCCGCCTGATGCAAGCCTTGAACGAACGCATCGCCTACGTGCCCGGCTCGACCCAGGTGGACAGCACCGCCGCCGAAGCCTTTGCGGCCGGGCAGGGCGTCTGCCAGGACCACGCCCACGCCTTCCTTGCCTGCCTGCGCCACCTGGGCGTGCCGGCGCGTTATGTCTCCGGCTATCTCTACACCGACACCGAGGAGCATCTCGCCAGCCACGCCTGGGCCGAAGCCTGGCTGGATGACGCCTGGTACAGCTTCGACGTGACCAACGTGCTGGACCGCCCGGAGCGCCACCTGAAGCTGGCGGTCGGCCTGGATTACCTCGACGCCTGCCCGGTGCGCGGCATGCGCCGGGGTGGCGGCGGCGAGCAGATGCACGCCCGCGTGACCGTGGCGCCGGGGCATCTGCAGCAGATGCAGCAGGCGCAGCAGTAAGGGTGCGTGGCGCGCGGACCGGCACCGGCAGTAAGATCGGTGCCAGTTCTCCCCGCCAGAAAAACAGTCATGAGACCGCTATGACCTACTGCGTCGCCATGAACCTCGCCCAGGGCCTGGTCTTCGTTTCCGATTCGCGCACCAATGCCGGCGTCGACAACATCGCCGTGTTCCGCAAACTGCACATCTTCGGTACGCCCGGCGAGCGCCTGATCGTGGTGCAGAGCGCCGGCAACCTGGCCACCTCGCAAGCGGTGATCAGCGTGCTGCGCCAGCGCATGGGCGGCGACGAACCGAACCTGGGGACTGTGGAAAACCTCTTCGAAGCGGCCCGGCTGGTGGGTTCGACCCTGCGCGAGGTGGTCGACCACGACGAGAACATCGGCCAGAACCAGGGCGTCGACCTGGGCAGCTCCTTCCTCGTCGGCGGGCAGATCGGCACGGAGGTACCGCGCCTGTTCAACGTCTACCCGCAGGGCAACTTCATCGAATCGACCCGCGACACGCCTTACTTCCAGATCGGCGAGAGCAAGTACGGCAAGCCGATCATCGACCGCGCCATGAGCTATTCCACGCCGCTGGAACAGGCCCTGCGCTGCGCGCTGATCAGCTTCGACTCGACCATCCGCAGCAACCTCTCGGTGGGCATGCCGCTGGACCTGCTGGTGTACCGCGAGGGCAGCCTGGAAGTGCCGGCGGGTTATCGCATCCAGGAAGGCGACCCGTACTTCGAGGGCATCCGCAGCCAGTGGGGTGCGGGGCTGCGCCAGTTGCTGGGCGAGCTGCCGGCGCCGCCGGGGGATTATTGGCACTGACGGCGGGTTCTGCCCCGGAGCACCTGGGTGGGTTCGCGAGCAAGCTCGCTCCTACGAAGAGCAGAACGCCGGATTTTCCTTGTAGGAGCGGAGCTTCTCCGCGAAATCCCGGCGCAGCCGGGCATGAGGCGAGGCTGGAGCGCCGGCCTGGCGGTCGGCATCGCGGATAAGATCCGCTCCTACGAAGAGCACGCGCCCCGCTGCAAACCTGTAGGAGCGAGCTTGCTCGCGAACCTTCGCCGTACCGATCCGGACGACCTGCACCGTAGGGCGAATAACCTGGAACAGGTTATCCGCCGACCGCGAGCGGCGGATAACGCTGGCGCGTTATGCGCCCTACAAGCTACAGGCGCGAACCCGGAGTGGGTGGCGCACTTCGTAGGAGCGAGCTTGCTCGCGAACCCTCGCCGTACCGATCCAGGCAATCTGCACCCTACAAAGCTGGATGCCGTTACCCGCCGGCCTTCACCTTCCGCCCCGCCATGTGCTTCAGGTAGGCGACGATCTGCTCCAGCTCCACATCGCTGATCACATCGGCGGCAAAGCCCTTCATCCGCGCCTCGGGCCAGTGCCGCAGGCTCTGCGGGTCGCGGATGTACTGCTTGAGATAGCCGGGCGCGAAGTACTCGGTGGGGTTGTGCGGCAGGTTCAGGTCCGGGCCGAACTGCGAGTCGCCGGCGCCATTCAGACGGTGGCAGGCCAGGCAGTTCTTCTGGAACTGGGCGAAGCCCTTCTGCACCGATTCCGGCGCATTCTTCGCCGGCAACAGCGCCGGGAAGCGCTCGGCCAAAGGCTTCAGGTAACGAATGCTGGCGACCTGGAAGGGCCACTGCTCCGGACCGATGCCAGCCGCTTTCGGATCGGTCCACACCAGGTAGAACGGCCCGGCGGACGGTTTGCCCTCAGCCAGCGGCGGCCAGGGTTTGCCGGTCTCCTCGATGGCCAGCCAGGCGCGCGAACCTTTCTCCGCCAGCAGCGGTGCGGCCGGCAGCTCGGCGGCGAAGCCGTCCAGCGCCACGGCCTGAAGATGATCGGCTGGCTTCACGCCTCGCAGCAGTGCCGCCAGTGGCACCGCGCGGTAATGCATGGTGCGGTTGTAGGAGACGTCGGCGGGAATCTCGATGTCCTGCGCCTGGGAATTGGCCAGCAACTGCTCGGTGGTGAACTCATGCTTGCCGTCGGGCAATTCCAGGGTGAGCGTGGCGGCGAAAGTGGTGGGGCAGAGCAGGAGCAGTGAGAGCAGCAGTGGTCGCATGGTCGCATCCGTGGCGGGGAGGGGCCGCGGAACATTAGCAGAGCTGCGGGCGCTGCAGGAGGTGGTGGCGCCCGCGCTGCGTTGACCGTGGCTCGCGGATGGCGGCGCGCGGTACGCAGCGGCGGGGTAGCCGGGTGTTGGCCCTAGCCGACCAGACGACTCAGATTGGGGATGATCAGCACAACGGTGGTTGCGAAGACGATCAGGCTGGCCTGACGCCATTTTCTCGATTGTTTGTCCATGATGTCCTTCCGCCTTTCTTGTTCTTGGCACGCCTCGCTCACGGCCTGTAGTAGCGAGCCTCGTACCTTGGCTTCTGGTTATTCGAGCCGAGCCGGCAGACCCGGCAACGGCACTCTTCGCATCATCTGCCTGATTGAGTCTAAGCCTAGTGCCGCGCGGGCTTAGACGATCTGGCAGCAAGTCCTGCACGTCCAGGCATATTCCATCTATATGACCGTGCGGTGACAGCTCGGGCGTGTTGGCTTACCGCTCGTCCACCTTCTCCGGCAGGCCCTTTCCAGAGCCTTCGAGCCGTTCGCCGCCGGTCGGTGGCTGAGCGTGGCGGTCAATTGCGCTGAGCGCTGCGGTCATTGCCCCCGGCCGATACGCCGCTAAGGTAGGCCGACACGCCACGCCTGCGTGACGACCACTCTAAGAGAGAACGCCATGACCGAAGCATTCATTTACGACGCGGTGCGTACTCCCCGCGGCAAGGGCAAGAAGGACGGCGCGCTGCACAGCGTCAAGCCGGTCAACCTGATGGCCGGTGTCCTGCGCGCGCTGCAGCAGCGCAACCAGCTCGATACCGCGCAGGTCGACGACATCGTCCTGGGCTGCGTGACCCCGGTGGGCGACCAGGGCTCGGACATCGCCAAGACCGCCGCGCTGGTGGCGGACTGGGACGAGCAGGTGGCCGGCGTGCAGATCAACCGCTTCTGTGCCTCGGGCCTGGAAGCAGTCAACCTGGGCGCCATGAAGGTGCGCTCGGGCTTCGAGGACCTGGTGGTGGTCGGCGGCGTGGAATCCATGTCCCGCGTGCCCATGGGTTCGGACGGCGGCGCCTGGGCGCTGGACCCGGAAACCAACCTTCACACCAGCTTCGTGCCCCAGGGCATCGGCGCCGACCTGATCGCCACGCTGGAAGGCTTCAGCCGCAGCGACGTCGACGCCTTCGCCCTGCGTTCCCAGCAGAAGGCCGCCAAGGCCCGCGCCGAAGGGCTGTTCGGCAAGTCGCTGGTGCCGGTGACCGACCAGAACGGCATCGTCCTGCTCGACCATGACGAATTCATCCGCGCCGACTCCACCCTCGAAGGTCTCGGCGCGCTCAAGCCCAGCTTCGAGATGATGGGGCAGATGGGCTTCGACGCCAGCGCGCTGCGCAAATACAGCTTCGTCGAGCGCATCGAGCACGTGCACACGCCGGGCAACAGCTCGGGCATCGTCGATGGCGCCGCCGCCATGCTCATCGGCTCCGAGGCCAAGGGCCGCGAGCTGGGCCTGAAGGCGCGCGGGCGCATCGTCGCCACCGCGGTGACCAGCACCGATCCGACCATCATGCTCACCGGCCCCGCGCCGGCGACCCGCAAGGCGCTGGCCAAGGCGGGGCTGAAGGCCGAGGACATCGACCTTTACGAGGTCAACGAAGCCTTCGCCTCGGTGGTGATGAAGTTCATGAAGGACATGGGCGTGCCGGAGAGCAAGGTCAACGTCAACGGCGGCTCCATCGCCATGGGCCACCCGCTGGGCGCCACCGGCTGCATGATCCTCGGCACCCTGCTGGATGAACTGGAGCGGCGCAA
This sequence comes from Pseudomonas sp. Pseusp97, assembly GCF_047304025.1. NCBI lineage: Bacteria > Pseudomonadati > Pseudomonadota > Gammaproteobacteria > Pseudomonadales > Pseudomonadaceae > Pseudomonas > Pseudomonas sp. Pseusp97. Next base: position 27,969 of record NZ_JBGLYK010000059.1, read on the forward strand.
CCTGCGCTACGGCCTGGCCACCCTCTGCGTGGGCGGCGGCATGGGTATCGCGACCATCATCGAACGAATCTGACTTTTCGTAGGAGCGGGGGGTGTGGGGGGACCCCCCCCGCGTTGGGCGCCAGCAGCCGGCGAAAAGCCCCCCCAACGGGGGGGTGAAAAAAATAACCACCC
>NZ_JBGLYK010000005.1:0-85219 GCF_047304025.1 Pseudomonas sp. Pseusp97
CGTGCTGCGCGACGGCAAGGTCTGCCAGTGCGGCAGCCCCAGCGAGCTGTACGAGAACCCCGGCAGCCGCTTTGTCGCCGACTTCATCGGCGTCAGCAACCTGATCGAGGGCCGCCGCGTGGGCACCAACCACCTGCAGGCCGGCAACCAGGTGCTGAGTATCGAGACCACCGCCGAGTCCAGCCCGGAGAGTGTGACCCTGGCGCTGCGCCCGGAGCGTTTGCGTGTACTCACCGACGCCACGCCCGCCACCGACAACCAGATCCACGGCGAGGTGGCCGAAGTGGCCTACCACGGCCTGGACACCAACCTGCATGTGAACACGGCGCTTTCCAGCAAGCCGCTGATCGTCCGCGTGCCGTCCTCGGATTACGACTACCTCCGCCTCGCCGCCGGCATGCCGGTGCGCCTGGGTTGGGATGCGCGGCACGGCCGCGTGCTGACTCACTGATCGCCTTAAGAACAAGACTGACTGGAGAGCACCATGAGTAGTGAACGCAAGGTCATCGCATTCTTCCCCGAGGCCGCCTATGGCCCGGCCCTGAACTCCGTGGGAATCGCCCAGGCCTGCGAGGCGATGGGGCACAAGGCGGTGTTCCTCACCGATCCGGGCATGACCGGGGTGTACGCCGCCTACGGCTTCGAGGAGCACTACGTGAACATGTCCGAGCCGATGCCGGCCGAGGAGATGGCGCGCTACTGGACCGACTTCATCAACGGCCATATCCCCAACTTCCGCAAGGCGCCGATCGACCAGCTCGACAACTACGTGAAGGAGTGCTGGGAGGCCATCGTGTCCACCGCCAAGTGGGCGCAGAAGGAGCTGCCGGCAATTCTCGACCGGATCAAGCCGGACCTGATCTGCGTGGATAACGTGATCCTCTTCCCGGCCATCAAGCACTACGGCAAGCCCTGGGTGCGGATCATCTCCTGCTCGGAGAACGAGGTGCACGACCCGGATATCCCGCCGTACCTGTCGGGCATGAGCGTGGATGACAAGGACGGCCACGCACGCTTCCAGAAGCGCTTCGAGGAAGTGATCGCTCCGATCCATGCCGACTTCAACGACTTCCTCGCGCAGTGCGGCGAGCGGCCGTATCCGCTGGGCACCTTCTTCGAAGAGTCGCCCTACATGAACCTGCTGCTCTACCCGGACCCGGTGAAGTTCCAGCGCCGTCACCCGCTGCCGGCGCGGCAGTTCCATTACCTGCAGGGTTGCGTGCGTACCGACAAGCCCTACGAGATCCCGCAGTTCAAGGCGCACAACGACAAGCCGCTGCTGTATGTCAGCTTCGGCAGCCTGGGCTCGGGCGACGTCGAGTTGCTCAAGCGCCTGGTCACCACCATAGGCAAGCTGCCGTACCGCGCGCTGTTCAACGTCGGCGAGCACGTGGAGAAGTACACCGACCTGCCGGACAACGTGATTGTCTCCAACTGGTACCCGCAGCCCTCGGTGATCGCCCAGGTCGACGGGGTGATCCACCATGGCGGCAACAACAGCTTCACCGAGTGCCTGTTCTTCGGTAAGCCGGCCATCGTCATGCCCTACGTCTGGGATGGCCACGACAACGCCATGCGCGCCCAGGAAAGCGGCCACGGCCTGCGCATGGGTCGCTACGACTGGAGCGAGGAAGACCTGGCGCGCAACATCGCCCAGTTGCTGGGCGACGACCTGATGAAGGAGCGCCTGGCCCGCACCAGCGACTACATGCGCTCGCGCAAGGGCCCGGAAGATGCCGCGCGCATCCTCGACCAGCTCATGCAGGGCAAGGCGGTGAACCATGCCTGAGCTCAAGGCCGCTTCCTTTAATGGAAAAAGCACCGCCCCGCACATCCGCGGCGCCCGCGACTATGACGACCTGGTGGATTGGGGCGTGCAGTCCGATGCACTGGAGGGTGTCTCGCACTCCAGCGGGCGCCTGCTGTTCAAGGGCCCGAACAACAGCCCGGAAACCGGCCTGTGGGTCTGCACCCCTGGCCGCTGGCGCCTGTCGATCCCGCGTGACGAGCTCTGTCATTTCTTCGCTGGCCGCGCCACCTACCGCTCCGACGAGGGCGAGGTGATCGAGGTCGAGCCCGACACCCTGGTGCTGTTCCCCGCCGGCTGGACCGGCGAATGCACCGTGCACAGCACGCTGCGCAACCTCTACATGCTGGCGTGATTTCCGATCCCATCGGCGGATAACCGCAAGCGGTTATGCGCCCTGCAAGGAGAGGGCTTTTCGTAGGGCGCATAACGCTACAAGCGTTATCCGCCGTCGATTTCCACCGATCCCACCGGCGGATGACCACGAGCGGTCAGTCGCCTTGCATGATTCGACTCATCAGGAGTGAACGATGAAGACCCCCGTTATCTACCGCCCGCTGCAGGTCACCGAACTCAAGGACTGGGGCGTGATCCCGACCATGCTCGAGGGCGAGTCCCGTGTCAGCGGCGTGGTCCTGCACAAGGGGCCTGAAGGCCAGTCCGAATGCGGTATCTGGCACTGCACGCCGGGCAAGTGGTTCTGCCACGTGACCAGCGACGAGTTCTGCCACTTCCTCGAAGGCCGCTGCACCTACGTGCACGAGTCCGGCGAGGTGATCGAGATCGAGCCGGACACCGCGGCCTTCTTCCCCAGGGACTGGAAGGGCGTGTGCACCGTGCACGAGACCATCAAGAAGGTCTACATGATCCGGTGATGCCATGAACCTGCCTTGCGAAACCACCCGTGCCGCCGCCCGCGAGACCTTCCTCGCCGGCAGCGGGCTGAGCGGCGCGGCCATTACCGCGCTGCCAGCGGACGCCTCGGCGCGGCGCTACTTCCGCCTCGACGGCAAGGGACTGCTGCTGATGGATTCGCCACCCGGCGCCGAACCTCTGGCCCCTTACCTGCGGGTGGCGCAGTTGCTGCGTGATTGCGGACTGTCCGCGCCCACTGTGGTCGCGGCCGACCGTGAGCTGGGACTGGCATTGATCGAGGACTTCGGCCAGGCCACCTACACCCGGCTGCTCGCCGACGGCCATGACGAGACGGCGCTGTACCGCCTCGCCGTGGACGCCCTGGTGCGCCTGCACCGCGCGGGTCCCCAGGCCGCCGAAGGCGTAGCAGCCTACGACGGGCAGAAACTGGGTGATGAAGCGGTGCTGTTCATCGACTGGTACGCGCCCTTGCTGGTGGGCGAGCAGGCCGCCGCGCAGCTTCGCGAGCGCTATCAGGCAGAGTTCGCCGCGCTCTGGCGCAACGTGTCGCTGCGCCGGGAGGTGCTGGTGCTGCGCGATTACCACGTCGACAACCTGATGCTGCTGGAGGGCAGGGCGGGCGTGGCCGCGTGCGGGCTGCTGGACTTCCAGGACGCGCTGTTCGGCTCACCGACCTACGACCTCATGTCCCTGCTCGAAGATGCGCGCCGCGACATTCCCGAAACGTTGCGCGTGACCCTGCTCAGCCATTACCTCAGCCAGCGCCCGGAAGTGGACGGCCGGCGCTTCATGGCCGATTTCCAGGTGCTCGCCGCGCAGCGCCACGCCAAGGTGCTGGGCATCTTCGTGCGCCTGGCCAAGCGCGATGGCAAGCACGGCTACCTCAGGCACCTGCCGCGCGTGCTGCGGCTGTTCCAGCGCGCGCTCGACAGCGAACAGTTGCGCCCGCTGGCGGCGTTGCTTGACGCCCACCTGCCGAACTGGCGCCTGCCGCTGGAGAGCGACGTGATCGCCCAGCGCCTGGCCTCATCCGAATCCCTGCGGAGCATTCCATGACCGACTTCCATGTTGATCTACCATTGCGTTTCATCGGCCCGCATTACCAGGGCGTAGCGACGCAGCGCCTGCGCGACATCATCAACCCCGCCGACCTGACCCAGGTCGGGCGCATCGCCCTGTGCGATGCGGAAGACGTCGACGCTGCCATCGATGCGGCCAACGCCGCGCAGCGTGAGTGGAAGCGCGTGGATGCGAAATCCCGCGCGGCAATCCTCCACCAACTGGCCAATACCATCGAGACCGACCAGGCCACCCAGCGCGAAGTGGCGCGGCTGATGACCCTGGAAATGGGCAAGCCGTTCCCCGAGGCCATGGGCGAGCTGGCCAACTGCGCGCCGATCTTCCGCTACTACGCCGAGATGGCCCGCGACGAGGCCGGCAAGGTCGCCGGCACCACGCAGCTCGGCTCGTTCCAGCACGTGCGCTACGAGCCATACGGCGTCAGCGTGCACATCATGCCGTTCAACTTCCCCATCCTGCTGATGTGCTGGACCCTGGCCGCCTCGCTGGCCGCGGGCAACGCCTGCATCGTCAAGCCGGCGGAAAGCACCACGCTGTGCACGCTGAAGTTCATGCAGCACTTCAAGGTGCTGCCGGCGGGCATGGTCAGCTGCGTGCCGGGCGATGCCAGCACTGCACAACGCCTGGTGCAGTCCGAGCGCACCCACGCCGTGGCCTTCACCGGCAGCGTCGCCGCCGGCAAGGCGGTGGCGGTGGCCTGTGCCGAGCGGATGAAGCCGGCGGTGATCGAGGCCGGTGGCAGCGATCCGATGATCATCTCCCGCCACGCGCCGCTGGAAATCGCGGCGGCCGGCGCGGTGACCGCGGCCTTCCACCTGAGCGGGCAGATCTGCACCTCGGCCGAGCGCTTCTACGTGGTCGACGAAGTCCACGACGAGTTCGTCGCGCGCTTCGCCGAACGCACCCGCGCGCTGCGCATCGGTCATGGTCTGGAGCGCTCCGAGATCGGCCCGATGGTCAGCGAAGCGGCCCGCGCCAAGGTCATGCGGCTGGTGGACGACGCCATCGCCAAGGGCGCGACGCTGGTCTGTGGTGGACGCATTCCCGCGCAGTTCCCGGTGGGCTGGTACTACGAGCCGACCATCCTCACCGACGTCACCCCGGCCATGGCGATCTTCCATGAGGAATGCTTCGGTCCGGTGGCGGCAATCTGCAAGGTGAAGGACTTCGACGAGGCGGTACGGCTGGCCAACGACTCGCCGTTCGGCCTGGGCGCCTCGCTGTTCTCCACCGACCTCGCCGAAGCCATGGAAGCGGCGGATCGCCTGGAAGCGGGGATGGTCTGGGTGAACAACCCACTGATCGACAACGACGCGTTGCCCTTCGGCGGCTGGAAGATGTCCGGCATGGGGCGCGAATTGGGCCGCCAGGGCCTGGATGCATTCCGCCGTTCGAAGATGGTGATCATCGACCACCAGCCGCAGATTCACTCCTGGTGGTATCCGTACAGCGACGAGGTGTTCTACCAGGGGTGAGCGGCGCGGCGCCTCACTGCGGCTCGTGACAGACGCAGCAGAGCTTGTTGCCGTCCGGGTCGCGCAGGTAGGCGCCGTAATAGTGCGCGTGGTACTCCGGGCGCAGGCCCGGAGCCCCGGCACAGGTCCCGCCGCTGGCCAGTGCGGCCTGGTAGGCGCGGTCCACCTGCGCGCGGGAGCTGGCCTGCAGTGCGAGCATCTGTCCGTTGCCCGGAGTCGCTTCTCCTTCGAAGGGCGCGCCGACGATGAACAGCGGGCGCGGCGCATCCGCCGGCATCCAGGCGGCCCAGGGTCGCTCGCGCTCGATGAACTTCAGCGGATAGCCCAGGACCTGCATGAGCGGCTGGTAGAACCCCAGCGCGCGCTCGAAATCCGTGGTGCCGAGGAAGACGTGGGACAGCATGCCGATGCTCCTTCTGTTCAGGTCAATGCCGGGGGGCAAGCCGCTGCAGCAGCCGCGCCTTCACTTCGGGCCACTCGCTGTCGATGATGCTGAAGCGCACCGAGTTGCGCTTGCGGCCATCGGGCATGATGCGTTCATGGCGGACGATGCCTTCCTGCACCGCGCCCAGGCGCAGGATGGCGGCGCGGGATTTCTCGTTCAACTCGTCGGTGGTGAACTGCACGCGCACGCAGTCGAGTTCCTCGAAGGCGTAGGTAAGCAGCAGGAGCTTGGCCTCGGTGTTGATCGGCGTGCGCTGCGCCGACAGCGCCAGCCAGGTGTGGCCGATCTCCAGCTTGCGGTTGGCGCGGTCGACCTTCCAGAAGCGGGTGCTGCCGACGATCCTGCCCGTGCGCCGGTCGAGGATGGCGAAGGGCAGGACGCTGCCTTCCTCCAGTCCCTTTTCGGCCTTGGCGATATAGCCCGCGACGGTATCCGGGCCGGGCACCACGGTGACCTTGAGGTTCCACAGCTCGCCATCGGCGGCGGCTTCGAGCAATGCCTGTGCATGTTCTGCGCGCAGCGGCAGGAGTTCGACGTGCTGGCCGGTCAGTTGGGGGCAGGTGAGGGCGGGCATGCGGATGGGCTCTGGGTTGAGTGCGATGACAGACTACCGGATGCCGGCGTACTTCTGTAGCCGCGGGCGCTGTACAACGGCGTTTGCCGGTGAACAGGGGGGCCGACGCTCTGGATTTCGCGGACAGGGTCCGCTCCTACGAAAGCTCGTACCTGCGTAGGAGCAACTGTCTTTAACTGAAACTCCGTACCGGCGATTTCCCTCTTCCTAACCCTGGCTGCGCGCCCCGCTCCGAAGGGAGAGGGGACTGGATCGGTGCCGGCTGAAACTGCGGCGGGAGCCGGCTCGGATGGCTCCCTCTCCCTTCAGGGAGAGGGCTGGGGAGAGGGCACGCCCTGGCGCGCTATTTCGCGTAGGAGCGGACCTTGTCCGCGATCGGCTCAGCCACACGCGCTGAGGTTACCTGCGCTCAAGCATGCCGGACCTGCAGGTCCTTGATCACACAAACCGAAGCATCGGTGGCGAGCGTTGTCGCGCTGAAGTCGATCTGGTTGTAGACCCCGCCATGGAAGTCGAAGACCCGTGCCGCCCAACTGGCATCCAGCGTCATGGGCGCCACGTTCGAGGTGCGGCCGTTGCAACTGGCCTGGACCGTCAGCGTGAGGTTGGAAGTGGCGCGGATCAGGATGTCGAAATCTGCTCCCAGTGGCACGTTATCCAGCACTGTGCTGTTCACCGGCGTGTCCTGATTGAAGGTCTGGCGGAAGCCCATGGTCAGCTTGCCCTTCTGCCAGAACACCTTGAGCAACGGACTGTCGTCATCCTTCACATGCATCTGCGCGATCACCACCTTTTGCGCCGAGTTGACCTGGGTGACGGCCATCAGTTGATGGTTGACGTGTTCGGTCGCGCTGCTCAGCGCCCAGTAGATCGGCTCCTTCCACTCGCAACGGGTGCGGTGCACGCTCTTGCTGGCCGCGCCCTGGGTCGGCGCGGTGAGTCGCAGGCTGCCGTCGGGCAATCGCGTCACCAGCTCGGGATACTGTGCCAGCGCTTGCGGGCCGGGCAGCTCGATGGCCAGGGTGTCGGTGGGCGTCTTGCCGACGGGCAGGGCGATGCTGAGGTTGTCGATGTTCACGGTCATACCAGGCACTCCTACTGCGGTTGTGGGGTGCTGGGTTTGACCGGGCAGGGTTTCGCCTCCATCGAAATTTCGGCCGAGCGGTCGCGTCATCCGCCCTGGCAGGAAGGATTTCCGTAGGTGCGAGCTTGCTCGCGAACCGCATGCCGGTGTGGGTGCCGGGAAAAGCCGTTCGCGAGCAAGCTCGCTCCTACAAGGGACTTGGGCACCAGCGCCTTGGCGCCGGGTCAGAGCCTGACGCGTGCCACCGGGCCGTCCATCGACAAGCGAGTCCCGTAGGGCTCCGACAGTGCGGCAAAGCGCTGCAGGATCGCCTGGGCGTGTTCGCCCTCGGCCAGGCGCGGGCGGCCACGGCGGTGCACCGCTTCGCCCAGGCCCAGGCTCACCGGGTGCAGCTCGATGCCGACGAGGCGGCGGCCGTCGAACTGGCAGACCGGCACCAGGCTCTCCCAGAAGCGCGCATCGGAAGGGAAACTGCGAGTGTCGTTCTGGGTGCGCTGCAGGAACACCTTCGAGGGCGTCTGGTTGCGGTCCACGCGGAACTGCTCGTAGCTGTCCGCCGGCAGGCGTTCCACCAGCTCGTTCTGCCCGATGAAATTGCCCAGGCTGTAGAAGATCGGCTTGCCGTTGTAGATCTCCATGCCGCGCAGCAGGTGCGGGCCGTGGCCGACCACGATGTCGACGCCGGCATCGATCATGCGCCGCGCCACCGGCTGGATGAATTCGGCGGCCACTTCCAGGTCCCACTCACCCTTGGCGTCGTGGCCCAGTTCGTGGGCGTGGATGCTCAGCACCACCACGTCGGACAGCGTCCGCGCTTCCTCGACCCAGCGCAGGATGTCGTCCATGTCCTTCTTGCGCGGCAGGGTGCGCAGGCGTGCGCTCTCGCCCTGGCGGAACAGCAGCGGGGTGAAGGGGCCGAATACCGCCAGCGACGGATCGGGGATCGGGTGGGCGAAGCCCAGGTCCACCGCGCCCTGGTAGAGGCGGTCCAGGCCGAGGCTGGCGATGATGCCACGCATGGCTTCCATCTGCGCGCCATCGAGCTGGTGCACGGTGTCGAAGCGCAAGGGGTTCAAGCCGGGGCGGCCGGGCATGTCGCGGGTCTGCTCGCTGGCTTCCTGGCCCTTGCCGAAGGTGGAGGTGCAGGCCAGCAGCGAGACGGTGCCGGTGGGCTTGGTGCAATACACCGGGCGGCGGGCTTCCTCGAGATTGCGGCCGGTGCCGGCGAACAGTAGCTCGCGCTTGTCCAGCTGGGCGTGGGCGGCGTGCAGGCCGGCGATGCCGTAGTCGAGGCTGTGGTTGTTGGCCGTGGAGAACAGGTCGAAGCCGCCGTCCGCCAGCTCGTCGAGAATCCACGAGGGCGCGCCGAAGTGCGAGCCGCCGCTTTCCAGCACGGCGTCGCCCTGAAAGTCGTTGGGCAGCACTTCCAGATTGGTGAAGCTGACGTCGGTGCCGCGCAGCAGGTCGAACAGCGGGCGCAGGGTTTCGTCTTCGCGGCTATTCAGGCGGCGCTGCAGGATGCTGTCGCCGGTCAACGCAATCTTCATGGTCCACCTCAGGGTCGGGGTCGCTGATGGCGGCGGACTTTAGGCCAATGTGCGGCCCGGGTCGGCTGAATCCTGGGTATCGCGATAGCCTTCGGTTATCACCCGCAACGCCCCGCGTGCCGCGAGCTACCGGTCCTTTCATTCTGGCTATGGGCATCACTTTTTTTCAGAAGTCAGGCTTGTGACAGCGCTCTAACCTGCGCTCGCCTCCCGGCCCAAGAGCCGCGGAGCAGGGGTGGCACGGCTTGCCGTGACCAGCACGATCCAGGCGGAGAGCAGCATGAAAAGAACAATAACCGGCGCCGCAGGCTTCAGGCCGCACGCGCTGGCGCTGGCTACCAGCATGGCCCTTGGCGGGGCATCTTCAGCTCAGGCAGTGAGCTTCAACGTGGGGGAAATCGAGGGTCGCTTCGACTCGACCCTGTCCATCGGCGCGAGCTGGGCGATGGACAGTCCGGACAAGGAATTCATCGGCACCCGCAACGGCGGCACGGCCTCCAGCCAGACCTCCGACGACGGCCGGCTGAATTTCAAGAAGGGCGAGACCTTCTCCAAGATCTTCAAGGGCCTGCACGACCTGGAGCTGAAGTACGGCGACAGCGGCCTGTTCCTGCGCGGCAAGTACTGGTACGACTTCGAGCTGAAGGACGAACACCGCCCGCTCTACGACATCGACGACAGCGGCCGCGATACCGCCGCCCAGTCCTCCGGCGCCGAGCTGCTCGATGCCTTCCTCTATCACAACTATCAACTCAACGACCTGCCGGGCACCGTGCGCCTGGGCCGCCAGGTGGTGAGCTGGGGCGAGAGCACCTTCATCCAGAACGGCATCAACTCGATCAACCCGGCGGACGTCGCCGCGCTGCGCCGCCCCGGTTCCGAGGTGAAGGAAGCGCTGATCCCGGTGAGCATGCTGTATTTCAACCAGGGGCTCACCGACACCCTGTCCATGGAGGCCTTCTACCAGCTGGAGTGGGAGAAGACCGTGCCGGACAACTGCGGCACCTTCTTCGGCAGCGACGTGGCGGCCAAGGGCTGCGACATCAACATGGCGGTGAACGGCAGCGACTTCGACCGCGACATCGACGGCACTGGTATCAAAGGCGGTTACGGCTACGTGCCGCGCGGCAAGGACCATGACGCCCGCGACGGAGGCCAGTTCGGCGTGGCGCTGCGCTGGATGGTTAACGACACCGAGTTCTCCGCCTACGCGATGAACTATCACAGCCGCACGCCAACCAGTAACTGGGTGGTTGGCAAGGGCGCGCTGGCCGATCCGGTCGGCGGGCTGATCGGGCAGGGCGGCGTGAGCACCGCGCGCTGGTACCTGGACTACCCCGAGGACATCCGCCTCTACGGCCTGGGCTTCAACACCACCTGGGGCAGCACTGCGGTGCAGGGCGAGATCAGCTACCGGCCGAACATGCCGCTGGGCATCAACTCCAGCGACGTTTCCGGCGCTGCCACCCTCGGCTCCGCGGCGACCAGCCCGCTGGTCAACGGCGGTCTGCCGATCTTCTCCAGCGGCTGGGCCGATTCGGCCTACGGTTCGCTGATCCAGGGTTACGAGCGCAAGCCGTTCACCCAGGCGCAGATGACCTTCACCAACACCTTCGACCAGATCGAGCTGATCGGCGCCGAGCGCCTGACGCTGGTGGGCGAGATCGGCTTCAGCCACATCGCCGACCTGGGCTCCACCGACGGCTCCGACCTGCGCTTCGGCCGCAGCAGCGTGTACGGCAACGGCGAGCTGGCCAGCGCCGGCACCTCGGCGCTGCTGGGGCTGTCGGGCAATGCGATCTGCCAGAAGGTGGTGAATACCGCCAATCCCGGCCAGTGCGATGACAAGGGCTTCTACACCCAGAACTCCTGGGGATACCGCGTGCGCGCGGGCCTGGAATACAACGACCTGATCGGCGGCGTCTCGCTGCGCCCGAACCTGGCATTCGCCCACGACGTGCAGGGCTACGGCCCGACCTTCAACGAGGGCGACAAATCGATCAGCGTCGGCGTCGATGCCGAATACCTGAGCCGCTACACCGCCAGCATCAGTTACACCGACTACTTCGGCGGTGATTACAACGTCAACACCGACCGCGACTTCCTCGCCGTCAGCCTGGGCGTCAGCTTCTGACGCCCGCCAGCCCCCTGAGGTAAAAGCATGAACAACAAGCAATGGTTGCAGGCCGGCTGCCTGACGCTGAGCCTGCTCGCCGGGCAGGTCATCGCCGCGGTCGGTGCCGACCAGGCCGCACGCCTGGGCAATGAACTCACCCCGATTGGTGCCGAGAAGGCGGGCAACGCCGATGGCAGCATCCCGGCCTGGACCGGCGGGCTGGCACCCAATGCCGGCAAGGCCGACGCCGGCGGCTTCCTCGGCGACCCGTATGCCGCCGACAAGCCGCTGTTCACCATCACCGCGCAGAACGCCAGCCAGTACCAGGACAAGCTCACGCCGGGGCAACTGGCGATGTTCCAGCGCTTCCCCGAGACCTACCGCATTCCGGTCTATCCCAGCCACCGCAGCGCCAGCTACCCACAGGCGGTGATCGATGCGGCGAAGAAGAACGCCACCGCGACCTCCCTGGCCGAGGGCGGCAACGGGCTGAGCAATTTCAGCATGACCGTGCCGTTCCCGATCCCGCAGAACGGGCTGGAAGTGATCTGGAACCACGTCACCCGCTACCGTGGCAACGCCATGCTGCGCACCACCGCGCAAATGAACCCGCAAGCCAACGGCGCGTACACCATCAGCTACATGAAGGAGCAGTTCGCCTTCCCGTTCGGGCTCAAGGACTACGACCCGGCGAAGATGGACAACATCCTCTACTACTTCCGCCAGGAAATCCTCTCGCCGCCGCGCCGCGCGGGCAGCGTGATGCTGGTGCTGGAGACCATCGATCAGGTCAAGGAACCGCGCATGGCCTGGATGTACAACGCCGGCCAGCGCCGCGTGCGCCGCGCCCCGCAGGTGGGCTACGACAGCCCCGGCGCGGAAGGCATGCGTACCTACGACGACTTCGACATGTTCAACGGCGCGCCGGATCGCTACGACTGGAAGCTGGTGGGCAAGAAGGAGCTGTACATCCCTTACAACAGCTTCGCGCTCGACTCGCCGTCGCTGAAATACGACGACATCGTCAAGCCCGGCCACCTGAACCCGGACCACACCCGCTACGAGCTGCACCGCGTATGGCACGTGGTGGCCACCCTGAAGCCGGGCCAGCGCCACATCTACAGCAAGCGTGACCTGTACATCGACGAGGACAGCTGGCAGATCGCCGAGGCCGATGCCTACGACGGACGTGGCAGCTTGTGGCGGGTGTCCGAGGGCCATGCGCGGCCGTTCTACGACCAGCAGTTCACCTGGCTGACGGCGGAGACCCACTATGACGTGCTGTCCGGCCGCTACACGGTGTCCGGCCTGCGCAATGAGGAAAAGAGCAGCTACGACTTCGCGGTGAAGGCCAGCAGCAACGACTTCACCCCCAACGCCTTGCGCGCCACCGGCATCCGCTGAGGCAAGCTCGACTGGCGCTCACCGGCGCTCCGATGTGTTTATCAGCGGCCTTCGGGCCGCTTTTTTTCGTCTGGTGATGGGCTGCTGGCTCCTTGTAGGAGCGAGCTTGCTCGCGAACCCGCCCAATTTGATGCTTTCTTCAGGAGCGGGCCGTGCGCTTGTAGTTGGGGCATTCAGCGCCGCTTCGGCATACGCGCAAACATCGTGTTTCGCCCCCTCGGGCGAGTTACTTTGGCAAACGCCCCAAAGTAACCAAAGGTCTTGCCCCGGACATCCGGTTTTTCGCCTAGGCGAAAAATACCCTCGCTGAAGCGAAGTTTCAGGGGCCCGCCGCGACATCCATGTCGCTCAACCCCTGAAACTCCGCTTCAACGAGGCCTACTGAACGGGGCAATCGGAGCGTGCGGACATTTCTCTGGAAGTCTCTGGGAGCCAAAGCTAAAACCAAAGCCGGGGCGGTGGTGCTCTTCGTAGGACCGAGGGGGGACGCCCAGTCTGTGTTCGCGAACCCGCCCAATTCGGCGCCTCCCCGTAGGAGCGGACCTTGTCCGCGAATCCCCCCACCCGCACAGCGGCAACAGGAAACCTGGTCGTAGGATGGCGTGGAGCGCAGCGATACCCATGCTGTCGCGAACGCCATCGCCGCGCCCCATTCGTCCTGGTAAAGCAGCCTCCGCGACCCACCAGTCCGCCCGCGTTTACCAACCGTTACTCACCCCGGCCTCGATTTTGCTTTATGGTCCAACCTGTTACCGAACCCGAGCCGACGACCATTCCATGAAGTTGCATCAACTGCGCGCCATAGTCGCCATCTGCGAGAGCGGCAGCATCCAGGAAGCTTCGCGCCTGCTGCATATCTCCCAGCCGGCACTGTCCAAGAGCATCAAGGAGCTGGAGGCCGAGCTGGGCGTGCCGCTGCTGGTGCGCTCCAATCGCGGCATCACTGCCACCGAATACGGCGAGCGGCTGGTGCGGCGCGCCCGTCTGGTGGTGGAGGAAGTGCGCCGCGCGCGGGACGAGATCGAGACGCTGAAGGGCGCCATGGATGGTCGCGTGGCCATCGGCGTGTCACCGGTAACGCCCAGCCAGCAATTCGCCTCCAGCCTGCTGCGTTACCGCAAACGCTACCCCAAGGTGCAGCTGCAGATCAGCGAGCTGCGCCCGGCCAAGCTGCTCGAAGGCCTGCGCGAAGGCCAGCTGGACCTGGTGCTGACCTCGCAGCCGGCCTCGCGCAACGTCGATGGCTTCCACTGGCAGGAACTCTACGCCCAGCCCACTACGCTGGCCGTGCGCAAGGGGCATCCGCTGCGCAACGCGCGGTCGCTGCACGAGTTGCTCGACGAGGAATGGCTGGTGCCCGATTCGCTGGATGTCTCCCTGGCCGGGCAGATGTTCGAGCAGTACCAGGTGCGCCACCCCGGGCGCGTCATCGAGTGCGCCTCGGTGGTGCTCTACGCGGAACTGGCAGCCAACACCGACGCGGTGAGCTTCTGGTCGCGGCGGGTGTTCGACCTGCCGATCATCTCCGGCACCCTGGATGCGCTGGACATCGCCGAAACCGTGCCGGGCACCGACATCTCGCTGGTCTGCCGCCCGCCGGAGCTGATGACCCGCGAGGCGCAGACCCTGGTGGACGAACTGGTCTACGCCTTCAAGGGCCCGCACCTGCGCAAGGTCGACTGATCCCGGATCGGACTGCAAGCAGGCGTCGATAACCAGCCTGGATAAGCATGCGCGAAGGTCATTATTCAGCGTCTCGCGCCTGGGGCATCCTGCCGACCACATCAGAACAATGAGCAGGATGCGGCATGAGTCAGCAGCCCCTTTCCCAGCACGAGACAGTCGAAAGACTGTTCGCTTCCCAGCAAGACTTCGCCCGGATTCGCCGGGACCTCCACCAGCATCCCGAGCTGGGTTTCGAGGAGGCGCGCACCGCCGCCATCGTCGCCGGCTACCTGCGCGAATGGGGCTATGAAGTCCATGAGGGCGTGGGCGGCACCGGTGTGGTCGGTGTTCTGCGCCAGGGCAACAGCGCGCGTAGCGTCGGCATCCGCGCCGACATGGACGCGCTGCCCATCGATGAAGCCAGCGGCGTGCCCTACACCAGCCAGCACGCCGGCCGCATGCACGCCTGCGGCCATGACGGCCACACCGCCATCCTGCTCTGTGCCGCCCGCGATTTGGCCGAGCAACGCAACTTTGACGGCACGCTCAACCTGATCTTCCAGCCCGCCGAGGAAACCCTGGGCGGCGCCGTGGCGATGATGGATGACGGCCTGTTCGAGCGCTTCCCCTGCGATGCCGTGTACGCACTGCACAACGCGCCGGGCCTGCCGGTGGGCTGCTTCCTGACCCGCGAAGGTGCGCTGACCGCATCGTCGGACCGGGTATCAATCCGCCTGACCGGCGTCGGCGGCCATGGCGCCATGCCGCACCTGACCAGGGACCCGATAGTCGCCGCCGCGGAACTGGTGTTGGCGCTGCAAAGCATCGTCGCGCGCAACGTGCCGTCCACCGAGGTGGCCGTGGTAACCGTGGGCATGCTCAAGGCGGGGGAGGCGGCCAACGTCATTCCCGATCACGCTGACCTGCGCCTGAGCGTGCGTGCGACCAAGCCGGAAGTGCGCGAGCTGCTCAAGCGACGCATTGGCGAGATCACCCATGGCGTCGCCGCCGTGCACGGCATGGAGCTGCGCTACGAATACGAGGAGCTGGTGCCGGTGCTGGTCAACACCCCGGAAGAAACCCGCCTCGCGCGCCAGGTGCTGACCGAACTGGTAGGCCCGCAGCGCCTGCTCTCGGAAATTCCATCGGGCTTCCTCGGCAGCGAGGATTTCGCCTGGATGCTGGAGCGGCGCCCCGGCTGCTACATCGCCCTGGGCAATGGCGACAGCGGCCCCAGCGGCTGCATGGTCCATAACCCCGGCTACGACTTCAACGACGGCGCCATCCCGTTCGGCGCGGCGCTCTGGGTGCGGCTGGTGGAGACTTACCTGAGCACGGGAGCCCGACCATGAGCCGGCGTAACGGAGTTCTCATCCTGCTGATGCTGGTAATGGTCATCAGCGTGCTGGACAAGACCATCTTCGCCTTCGCCGGCGCGCAGATCATCGACGAGCTGAAACTCTCGCCGACCGAGTTCGGTTTCATCGGCAGCGCGTTCTTCTTCCTCTACTCGATCTCCGGCGTGCTGGTGGGCTTCCTCGCCAACCGCTTCCCGACGCGCTGGATTCTCGCCGGCATGTCGGTGGTGTGGATGGCCTCGCAGCTGCTGGTGGCACTGTCCAGCGGCTTCGCCGCGCTGGTTGCCGGGCGCCTGCTGCTGGGCGCCGGCACCGGGCCGGGCACGGCGGTCACCCAGCATGCCTGCTTCAAGTGGTTCGGGCCGAAGGAGCGCGTGCTGCCCTCGGCGCTGATCCAGGTGTCGATCATGCTCGGCGCGGTGCTCGGCGCGCTGAGCCTGCCGCTGGCGATCCAGCATTTCGGCTGGCGTACCGCGTACTTCCTGCTGGCGCTGCTGGGCCTCGCCTGGCTGGTGGTCTGGCTGTTCTTCGGCCGTGAAGGGCAGCAGACCGAGGAGGAGGGACCGGCTTCGTCGCTGCGCCTGCCGTACAGCCGCCTGCTGCTCAACCGCAGTTTCCTCTGGATCACCCTGATGGGTTTCCTCAGTTACCTGCCCACCGCGCTGGTGTACAGCTGGGTGCCGGTGTACCTGCAGAAAGGCCAGGGCATGACGCCCATGCAGTCGGGCTACACGGTCATGGTGGTGACGGTCGGGGTGATCCTCGCCAACCTGCTGCTTTCCGCGCTCTCGCAACGGGCAATGAAGCGTGGCGTCTCGGTGCAGCGTGCCATGGTGCTGCCGCCGATGCTCTTCGCGGCGGTTGCCGGGGCCGCCTTCTGCGCACTGACCCTGCTGCACGGAGACCGCCCGGCTATCCTGGTGCTCTACGCTCTGGGCGCGATCCTGGTGAATGTGCTGCCGACCTTCTGCAACACCCTGGTCGCCTATATCGCGCCGAGCGCACAGCGCGGCTCGATGCTGGCCATTCACATTGGCGGGATGACCAGCGCCGGCATGCTCGCGCCCTGGGTCGTCGGCCAACTGGTCGAACTGCGTGGCGGCGACATCGCCCAAGGCTTCGAGACGGCGCTCGGCCTGTTCGGCGTGCTCACCGTGACCGGCGCCATTCTCGGCTGCCGGATCATCGCCCCGGATCGCACCCGCCAGTCCCTGCAGGGCGAGCACAACGAAGCCCCGCTGCCCGGCGCTGTCGGCCGAGCCTGATATTCCTCGAAGGGCCCGCCCAGCGGGCCGCGCAAAAATCTGATCATCCGGAGTGGTGATGAACCCGTCTGCCTGTTTTTCCCAGAGCTACGCCGAAGCGCGTGGCAAGTTTCTCGCTGCCTGCCTGTCCGCCGGCCTGGTCGTCGAATCCCACCGCCATCCATTGACCGGACGCGAGGGCGAGCCCCTGGCGCTGGACGTGGCGCGCAGCGGTCCGAGCGACGCGCAGAACCTGCTGATCATCAGCAGCGGCTGCCACGGCGTGGAAGGCTTCTGCGGCTCGGCGGTGCAGGTCGCGCTGCTGAACGACCCCGGCTGGCTGGAGCAATGCGCCAAGGCGGATTGCGCGGTGCTCTACCTGCATGCGGCCAATCCCCATGGCTTCTCCTGGTGGCGACGCTGGACCCACGAGAACGTCGACCTCAACCGCAACTTCATCGACTTTTCCCAGCCGCGCCAGCGCAACCAGGCCTACGGGGCGCTCGACCCGATCCTGATTCCGCGCCGTTGGCCGTCCCTTGGCAGCCATTTGCGCCTGTTGCGCTACGCCATGCGCCATGGCCGCAAACAGCTGCAGGCGGCGATTGCCAGCGGTCAGGACAGTCATCCCAAGGGGCTGTTCTATATCGGTGACCAGCCCACCTGGAGCAACCAGGTGGTGCGCCAGGTGCTGCGCCAGCAGGGACGGGCCTGTTCGCGGATCGGCTGGATCGACCTGCATACCGGCCTCGGCCCCAAGGGGCACGGAGAACGCATCTACGTGGGCGCCAACGATGCACAATCGCTGGCACGTACCCGCCGCTGGTGGGGCGACGAGGTGACGTCGTCGTACAAGGGCGAGTCCGTGTCGGTCCCGCTCAAGGGGCTGATGGTCCTCGCCGCCGCCAGCGAATGCCCGCAGGCGGAATTGACCGCCATTACCCTGGAATACGGCACGCTGCCGGGCCTGCGGGTGCTCAAGGCGCTACGCGCGGACCAGTGGCTGGCCAACAACCCGGGCGTATCGACGCAGAAAGCCCTGCGTATCCGGCGCCAGTTGCGCGATGCCTTCTACGTCGATGAGGACGGCTGGAAGCGGCGGGTGCTGGAGCAGGCCGGCGAAGCGGCGCGACAAGCCCTTGCCGGGCTGAGCGAGGCCCAGGCGGAGCCGGTTCGCGGCTGCAGGTAGCGGATCGTCCGGCGCGACTGCCCGTTGTGCCGGGTCAGCGGCCGGGCAGCATTGGCGTCAGGTGCAGGATGTTCAGCAGGTGCGGAACGCGCAGCGGGTAGCAGGCCTGCAGGCGCACGCGCGCCTCGGAGAGGGTCATCTGGCGGGAAAACGAGCGCAGCACGGTCTTGCCCAGGCAGTGACCGTCCTGAAAATGCACGAGGAATTCATTCATGGCGAAGCGATAACGGGAAACACGCACGAGGTGGCGCACAAGGCGCGAATAATAGCGACTTCGACGCGTTCATCGTTGCCATAAGTCATCCTTTGCAGGAACTGTCCGACGGAACGCTCGTTCCGCCACCGGCCGAACCGACGACCGGCGGCGTCGGAAAAGGCCTATAGCCCAGAAGCATGCTCGTAAGAGTAGTCCAGGCGCAGCACGTTGTAGTCCAGGCGCATGCCGAACGCATGCATGAAGAAGGCCTCCAGCTGCAGCTCCAGGGAGCGCGAGGTCAGCGTCGCCAGGCGCGCGCCCTGGCGCCGCGTGCGGCGGTTCACTGCGGTGAATTCTTCGTGGACTATGCCCTGGGAGGCCGGGTCGGCGATCAGGCGGTAGCAACTGTCCGGCAGGTCGTCGCGCTGGGTGGCGCTAAGGCTGAGTTCGGGATGGCCGTCGGCGTTGGTGATCAACTCCACGCTGCAGCGCAGGCCTCGGTCGCGGGCGAAGCGCGAGGCTTCTTCGAAGGCCGGCAGGGCCTTCTGCAGGACCTGGATCTCGAAGGCGAGGAGGAATTGTTCGTCGAATTCGACGTCCTGGGTGTTCCGGGGTGCCTGGTTCAACATCGCCGGCATCTCCTGTGTCGATGAAACGAGAAAACTTTCGTAAGCGAGTCGGGATCGCCAAAGTTTCGTCATCGCGGCATTGCAGGACTACAACGCACACAGTCGGCAAGCAATGCCATTTGCCTGAACGAAAGGCCATCTCACTGAAGCGGCGAGGCCCTGTCAACGAGCATTCCTGCATAAGGACTACCCGCCGAAATAGCCAATGGTGCGCAGGTGTGCGGAGCGGCCAGCCGGGGCCAGGGGCGGCAGGATCTGCAGCAGGTGTAAAGCTGTCGTTACGGGTGGAGCCCGCCCGTCGAGACTTCGGACGGGCGGGCGTACGCATTCAGAAGGCGAAATCAACCATCGCCAGCGCGGCGTCGCCGCCCTCCGTGATCGTCTGGGCCAGGCCTGGTGCTCGAGTAAGGAAGTGCCCGGCATAGAACTGTGCGGTGCGCAGTTTGGCCCGGTAGAACGCCGCGTCGCCGCTGTTGCTGGCCAGCCGCTCGCGGGCGACCTGGGCGGAGCGCGCCAATTGCCATCCGCCAGTGACGATGCCGAACAGCTCCAGCAGCGGCACCGAGCCCAGCGCCACTTGGCGCACCTGATCGTCGTAATGCTTCACCACATGGGTGACTGCGTCGTCCAGCGCGTTGATCGCCGAGAACAGGCGATGGCGAATCGCCGCCAATTGCGGGTCGTCGTCCGGCATTGCCAGTTGCCCCTCGCGCAGTCGGGCGATCAGGGCGAAGGCGGCTGCGCCTCTGTCGCGGGCGATCTTGCGACCGATCAGGTCGAGCGCCTGGATGGCCGTCGTGCCCTCATAGATCGGTGTAATCCGTGCATCGCGCAGGTGCTGGGCGGCGCCCGTTTCCTCGATGAAGCCCATGCCCCCGTGGACCTGCACCCCCAGGGAGGCGATGTCCACCGCGTTCTCGGTGCACCAGCCCTTGATCACCGGGATCATCAGTTCGACGAAAGCCTGCCGCTCGCGGCGCACTGTTTCGTCGGGATGACCCTGGGCGAGATCGGACGCCAGCGCCACTTCGCAGGCCAGCGCGCGCATGGCTTCGATCCGCGAGCGCATGGACATCAGCAGCCTGCGGACATCGGGGTGACGGATGATCGCCGCCTTTTCCCGTCCCGGCACGCCGATCTCCGTCCCCTGGATGCGCTGCCGGGCATAGCTCACGGCGCGCTGGTAGGCGCGTTCGGCTAGGCCGATGCCCTCGATACCGACTGAGAAGCGCGCCGCGTTCATCATGATGAACATGTACTCCAGGCCGCGGTTTTCCTCGCCCACCAGCCAGCCGGTGGCGCCGCCCTGGTCACCGAAGGCCAGCACGGCGGTAGGGCTGCCATGGATGCCGAGCTTGTGCTCGATGGAAACGCAACGGACGTCGTTACGCTCGCCCAGGCTGCCGTCGGCATTCAGCAGCACCTTGGGCACCACGAACAGCGAAATGCCTTTCACGCCATCCGGCGCCCCCGGTACCCGGGCCAGTACTAGGTGGACGATGTTCTCGGTGAGGTCGTGCTCGCCGTAGGTGATGAAGATTTTCTGCCCGAATATCTTGTAGGTGCCGTCGCCCCGAGGCTCGGCGCGGCTGCGCACGGCGGCGAGGTCCGAACCGGCCTGGGGCTCGGTCAGGTTCATGGTGCCGGTCCATTCACCGCTCACCAGCTTCGGCAGCCAGGTGCGCTTCAGTTCATCCGAGCCACGCAACTCGATGGCTTCGATGGCGCCACGGGTCAGCATCGGGCACAGGCCGAAGGCGACGTTGGCGGCGTTCCACATCTCCTCCGCCAATGCCGACACCAGCCGCGGCGCGCCCTGGCCGCCGAAGTCGGGCGGGCAGGAGAGGGCGTTCCAACCGTTGTCGGCAAATTGTGCGTAGGCTTCGCGCCAGCCGTCTGCCGTGCGCACGTCGCCGGCTTGCCAGCGCGCGCCCTGGCGGTCGCCAACGCTATTGAGCGGGGCCAGAACGCCCTGGGCAAAACGCGCCGCCTCGTTGAGGATGGCGTCGACCAGCTCGCCGTTCATCTCCTCATGGCCGGGCAACTGGTTCACCGTCTCGAGCAGCTTCAGTTCGCGCAGGACGAACTGCATGTCGCGCAGCGGTGCTTGGTATTCGCTCATGGTGGAACTCCTCTATGGCCAAGGGCTCGCTCTCGTTCAAGCCGGGTCGCCGGACGAGCATGACCACCCGATCGGGGTAGCCGTCATGATGCATGGGTGAACAGTGGACCTGTCCGGGGCAGCGGAAGTTTTCAGGATTCGCCTGGGGTCTGAAGAACCGGGGGCAGGAGGGGGTAAAGCGAAGGGCGCTCCCAGCGGAGCGCCCTGGGGGATCAGCGAATGCCTGCGTTACGCAGGGCCGCCGGGGTGAAGTCGTTAGGGGTGTACTTCATATCGTACTGGGTTCCCCGCTTGGACTCGTTGGTCAGGCCCATCACCACATAGCGTCCGGCGATCAGGTCATACAGCGTGAGGGCGCCGTAGGGAACCACGCCATGCTCATAGTCGGTATATAGGTGACCTTCGGCGACCCGCCACAGCTGGCCGCGGCTGTCGTAGTGGTCGATCTCGACGAGCGTCCAGGTATCCTCGTCGAAATACATGTGGCGCTTCGAGTAGACGTGACGGGCCCCGGGCTTGAGGGTGCCTTCGACTTCCCAGACCCGATGGAGCTCGTAGCGGGTCAGGTCCTGGTTTATATGGCCAGCCTTGATGATGTCGCTGTACCTGTTCTTCGGCGAAATCAACTGGTAGTTGTTGTATGGAATGTACAGCTCGCGTTTGCCGATCAGCTTCCAGGTATAGCGATCGGGAGACCCGTTGTAGAGGTCGCTGTTGTCCGCGGTGCGCATGCCGTCGGCAGCGCTGCCGGGACCGTCATAGGCAATCTCGGGGGCACGGCGGACACGACGTTGGCCGGCGTTGTAAGTCCAGGCCTGGCGCGGTTCCTTGAGCTGGTCCATGGTCTCGTAGACGAGGTTGACGGTTCCGGTCAGGCGCGGCGGCGCGACGATCTCCTGTTTGTAGAAGGTCAGGATGTTGGTCCTGGCAGGATCGTAGTCCGGCAGGAAGGGCGGCGAAGCCAGGTCCTCCTTGAAACCGACGACCATGTAGTCGCCATTGGTCTGCGGCACCGCTTGCGCCGACTGGCGCTGGTAGTTGGTGCCGCGATAGCGCGTTTCATGGTTCCACACCAGCTCGACGCCGCTCTTGGGAATCGGGAAGGCGTAGAAGTGCGACTGCGGCAGGGTGAGACCGTCGCCGTTGCTGGTCAACTGGGCGGTGCTGGCGCTCTTCTTCGCATCGTCATAAACCGATTGCGGCGCCCAGGCCGTGCGGTGGGTTTTGTACACCGGAATCCGATAGGTGTCGGCATAGCGCTTGAACAGCGCCAGCTGGCCGGGGGTGAGCTTGTCCTTGTATTGCTCGGCGTTGGCCGCGGTGATCACGAACAGTGGCTTTTCGTCCTTGAACGGATTGCCCAGGAAACCGTTCTCCACGGGCGCCGCACCCGGCTTCAGGCCGCCGTCCCAGGAAGGAATGCTGCCATCGGCATTACCTTCCTTTTGCGCGCCCAGCGGGGTGAGGCTGGTGCCGAGCTTGCCGGCTTCTTCGGGGGTTGCCGCCAGGCTGCTGGCGGTGGCCAGCAGCAGGGTGACGGCCAGGCTTGAGAGGGCGGTGAGGTTGTTTTTCATGAATGCCTCTAGGTACGCGATCAGAAGTTGACGCCGAAACTGAGGGCGACGAAGTCCCGGTCAGTCAGGGTGTTGTAGCGCCCGCCGAAGTAGTCGGTGTAGTTGAGGCTGGCGGTGTAGGTGTTCTGGTAGTCGGCGTTGAGGCCGACACTGACGGCCTTGGCGCCTTCTTCGAAGTTCGGGCCGGTGCCGTTCACGTCGTGCGACCACGCCAGGTTGGGCGAGAGGTTGATGCCAGCGAAGACGTTCGGGTAGTCGAGTTGCCCACGCATCCGATAGCCCCAGGAATTGCTGGTGTAGAAGCCGTTGCTGTTGCATTCCTGCTGCGGGTTGCTGGCGTTGGGCGTGCCCACGGCGGTACCGGCGCAGACCGCCTGGTTGGTCAGCTCGCCGGGGCCGAAGACCGGGTTGCGGCCGAATCGGATATCGGTGCCGTCGGCGTCACCGACGCCGCCAATGTGGTTGTAGCCAACCTCGCCGACCAGGGTCAGGCGTTCGGCGGCGAGCAACTGGTTGAACAGCTTGGTGACCGTGAATTGCGCCTGGGTTACCGGCATGCGCTTGTAGCCTGGAATATCGGCGCCGCGGGTCAGCGACTGGGTCCCGCTGGTATAAATGGGAGAAACGCGATTCCCCAGTGCGGCGAGGTTCAGGTCAGCCGTGTTGATCTGTAGCGGCATGTTCGGCCGGAAGCTCAGCTCGCCGGCGAGCGAATAGCCTTCCACGTTGGTGGCGAGGCTCAGGCCATAGAGGCGGATGTCTTCCGGATAGTCGATGTAGTAGCGCGCGCTGCGGATGGCGGTGAGCTGGTTGGCGAGGTTGGTCGCGGTCTTCAGGCTGAGGATCGGCGAACGGCTGTGGTAGTTCATCGCGTACGCGGCGAACTCGGTGTCGTTCAACTCCGGCACGAACCAGCGTAGCGCCACGCCGTACTGGCCGCCGTCGCGGGCGTCGCGATCCTTGTCGCGGGGGATATAGGCATCGTCGCTGCCTCCGCGCACCAGGGTGGCCGGGCCGCCGGTGTTCGCGGCCTGCCCAGGCGCCTTGTCCTCGCCGGCGACCACCAGGCGGTCGTTGCAACCCGCTGCGATGGCGTCCACGGCGAAGAAGGTGCCGCAGTTGTCGACCACCGTGTGATCCCATTCGATCTGGTAGAAACCTTCGGCGGTGATGTTCTCGCTCAGCCCCTGGGAGAGATAGAACAGGTTGACCGGCACCAGGGCTTCCTTGACCTCCGAACCGGGGCGGCGGAGCGCTGCGACATCGAGGGGGTTGATCGAGCTGATGCCGTTCTGGATGAAGGTGCTTTCACCCCAGTTCACGACCTGCTTGCCCAGCCGCACGTTGCCCGGCAGGTCGCCCAGGTTGTAGTTGTGGTAGATGAACGCGTCGAGAAACCGGCCACCCTTGCTGCGAGCCGCTTCATCGCGGCCGCGGTCGTCGATGTCGTAGAAGTGCTGGTGGCCGTCGGCCTGTTCGAAGTCGTACCAGTACTTGCCGCGCAGGAAGGCGCCGCTGTCGCCGTACTTGAGGTCCAGGTCGTGGATGCCCTTGAAAAGGGTCGAGAAGTTCTCGCCGGAACGGAAGTTGAGACGACCGTCGTCGGCGGTGCGGGAAGCGGCCTTGCCTGTGGCTCCCTGGGAGTTGTAGTTCGAAATGAAGTTGGGATTGGGACTGGTGGTGGACCAGCTGCCGCCAATGGTCAACGACGTATCGAATTTTCCCTCCATCTCCCCGATGTTGAAGTCGACGGCCAGGGCTGGCGAGCCGATGGCTGCGGCGATCGCTGCCATCAGCAGACGTGGCTGTGGCCGTGCGGTAGAACGTGAGGTCATGAAGTGCTCCCGAATGCGTTCGGTGGTTTTTGTTGTTCTCGATCAGCAGCAGGCTGCCTCACCGAAGCTACGTCGGACACCGGCGAGCCATCCCCCCTCGGGTGGGGGGGGATGCAAGGAGGGGATCTGCAAAAGGAAACTTCAGACGACGCGGTGCTTGCGGGCCCACGAGAGGGCGTCGTAGCGGCTGGAAACGCCCAGCTTCACGTAGATGTTCTTGAGATTCCATTTCACCGTTTCCAGTGAAATGTTCAGGGTCAGCGCAATGCGCTTGTTGGACATGGTTTCGCCGATCAGTTGCAGAATGGCGATTTCTCGCGGGGTAAGCGGTGTCGAGGGGGCGCTTGCAGCGGTGGTGCCTGCTCCGTCAGCGTCCTCCAGTCCCGCCTGCGCGGGGAGAGAGAAATGCCGGAGAAGGCTTTCGAGGTAAGCGCAGGAAGGATCATCCTGCGCAATGGGAGGCAGCCGCAGCAGGAGCTTCTGCACCTGCTTGCCTTCATCCAGGAAGGTTCTCACCAGCCCCAGCGCGTCACCCAGCTGCAGGGCGTGAAGCAGGCTGCCCTCGGCATCGGAGCGGCGGCGCAGGTCGTCCTGAGCCAGCGCCATGAGCAGGAGCACGGAAACGTGCAACTGCCCTGATGAGCGGCGTCGGGCAAAATCGGCGACGAGCTCAAGGGCAGCCAGCGCCTCCTGGGGATAGCCGGTGGCCCGTAGCAGGCGTGCCCTGGCCAGCGTCGCCTGGACCGGAATTTCCGCGCGAAAGCCTCGCGCATCGGAATGACGGCGCGCCAGGCCGTCGAGGCGCTCGAGAATGGAGGCGGCAAGGGCAGTGTCCTTGAGCTCCACGGCGATCCTTACCTGTTCGGCCTGCAGGTGTGCTGCCACGCGCTCCTGGCCGGAGCGCAGGAAGTGCCGCTCCTGGCGTTCGAGGAAGACGAGCGTCTGGGTAGCAGGCTCCTGCAGCAGGTTCAGCCGGGCCCGGCAGAGCGTGGTGCGAAGCATTATCGAGGGCAGCATCGAGCTCATGATGGAAAAGCGATTGGCCAGGGTCTCACGCGCATCGTCGAGTCGGTTCTGTTCCCGATAGGCTTCTGCCACGGTGGCGGCGCACAAGTCACTGGCGACCGAGCCATAGCCGTACAGGGAAATGGCGCGAGCCAGCAGGTCGGGGGCTTTCATCTGCACGTCGCGTGTGCGGCCCTGGAGTGACAAGCAGAGTAGCCGTGCGTTCTCGCTGAGCAGAGCGACCTCGTCGTCATGGTCGAGGGCGATGGGAAAGTTATCGAAGTAGGTCATGGCCTCGTCGAAACGGCCCTCTCCGGCGTAGGCCTGACTCATCAGGGTGAGCGGCATGTACCGCACGAGGGCGTGGTCCGAGGGGAGTGGCGCGTAATCCTTGATCCATTGCACGACCTGATCGGTTTCGTCCTGCTGCACCGCTATGGCGGCGCGCATCAGGGGCAGGTTGTGTCGCAATGCTGCGTTTGCGTGGAGATCTGTCTCATCGAGCTGGTCCAGATAGGCTTGTGCCTTCTCTGGCTGGGCGCTTACTGCGTAGCAGAGGCAATACAGGCAGAACAGGTTCGGGTGCTTGAGCAGGACCTCGCGAGGCAGCCGGTTGAGGAGCCGCAGCAGCGGACGCACGTAGTCCATCTCCAGAGGCCGCCGAGTGACCTGCTCCACCAATTCTGCCGCGAGTTCATGATCACCACACTGAAGAGCATGGCGCACCGCTTCGGCAAGGTGCCCGTGACTGCCGAGCCAGCGAGCGGCCCGTCGATGGAGCTCGATGATGACCGACTCCCCCCGGCGACTCAGACGCGTGGTCAGGAACTCGCCAAATAGCGGGTGAAAGCGATACCAGCTCCTGCGGTCCGGAGTATCGACACGGAAGGTCAGGATGTTCTCCTCGTCCATCCGCCGCAGCAGCTCCAGCGCGTCGTCGCGACCGGTAAGCTCGGTGGCCAGGGCGGCATTGAAGCGCCGGCACAGGCTCAGGCTTTCCATGAACTGGGCGAGCTCGCCCGGCAGATGCTGCATCACGTCTTCGGACAGGTAGGCCTGCAGGTCGTCCGACTTCCACGCCAGGTCGCGCAGCTGGGCGCGGGCGTCGGGGTTGTTCTTGAGCATCAGCAGTATCAGCTGCAGGCTCGCCGGCCAGCCGTTGGTCAATTCGTTGATCTGGTGCAACTCGTCGCTGCTGAGGCTCACACCGGTCAGATTGCTATCGAAGAACTGGCGGACTTCCGCATGGCCGAAGGGCAGGTTGTCGCCGTCGATTTCCACCACCTGGCCCATCACCCGCAGCTTCCCCAGGCTCAGCGGCAACGCCATGCGACTGGCCAGGGCGAGATGCAGATTGGCCGGGCAATGTTCCAGCAGTTTCTGCATCAGCCGGTGGGCGCGGGGGTCGGTTACATGCTGGTAATCGTCGATGATCAGGAAGAGTTCGCGATTGACCTCGGCGATCTGGCCAACGATCTCCGCCAGGCGCTCATCCAGTCCGTCGCCGCTGGTGACATCGAGCGCAATACTGCCATCCAGGTTGACTCCCAATTGCTCGATGGCGCTCTGCAGATAGGCGCAATAAGTAGAAAGTTGTCGATCGTCGATGCTCAGCGAAAGCCAGGCAACATCCGCTCCTTCCTTGAGCAGTGCTTGGCGCCATTGCGCCAGCAGCGTCGTCTTGCCGAAGCCGGCGCTGGCGACCAGCGACGTCAGCCGGCATTCGCGCATTTGCTGCAGGTATTTCAGCAGCGCCTCGCGTTGCACGGAGCGTGCGCCCAGTCGCGGGGGCGCGAACTTCGTGGCAACCAGAAGGGCTTTGCCTGTGCTGTGGTTCATGGCCTTGCTCCCTAGAGCGGAACCGCTGCTCTTGTTCCTGGGCTTCGCTCGACAGGCAGTGTACGGCCTGCGCCCTGCCTGCTGTGATCGTGCGGACGAAAGCGCGTAGCGCGTCACCGTGTCGCAAGATCATGAGGGGGCCGGCAAACAGGAATCCCCCTCCAATGGGGGGGACTGGATGCAGAGAGCCTCCGGGACTATCGAATCGAAGCCGCCAGCGTCTGCACCCTGGGTGCAGCGCGTCGGCAGTCATTCGGACCAGCCATCCTGGAGACAGCGATGTTGCGCAGAACCTGTGTTGCCGGCGTCGGCATGATTCCCTTCGCCAAGCCCGGAGCGAGCGCTTCCTATATCGAAATGGGCGCCACGGCAGTACGCCTTGCCCTGCAGGACGCCGGGCTGCCTTACGAAAAGGTGCAGCAGGCATATGCCGGCTATGTCTTCGGTGATTCGACCTGCGGGCAGTCAGCGCTCTACGAAGTAGGTTTGCCCGGTATCCCGGTGATCAACGTCAACAACAACTGCTCGACCGGCTCCACCGCGCTGTTCCTGGCGCGCCAGGCGGTGGCCAGCGGGGCGGTGGATTGTGTCATCGCGGTGGGCTTCGAGCAGATGCAGGCCGGCGCGCTGAAGGGCAATTTCGAAGACCGTCCGCCGGTGCTGGGCAAGGCGACGCAAGTGGCCAGCGAGAGCTTCCCGGAGGGCCGTGGCATGCCCGGAGCCCTGATGTTCTTCGGTGGCGCCGGTCGAGAACACATGCAGAAGTACGGGACGAAGATGGAAACCTTCGCAGCCATCCGGGCGAAGGCCAGCCGTCACGCCGCGAACAACCCGCTGGCAGTGTTCCGCAAGGTGGTTACGACGGAGGAGGTCATGGCTGACCAGGTGGTCTGGCCGGGCGTAATGACCCGGCTGATGGCTTGCCCGCCCACCTGCGGCGCCGCTGCGGCGGTGCTGTGCTCCGAGGACTTCGCCCGCCGCCATGGCCTGCGCAGCGACGTGCGCATCCTTGCGCAGGCGATGACCACCGACCGCGCCGCCGCATTCGACCCCCCTTCGATGATCAGCCTGGTCGGCTCCGACATGACGAGCGCTGCCGCGCAGCAGGTCTATGCCGCCGCCGGGGTGGGGCCGGAGGACATCCGGGTCTGCGAGCTGCACGACTGCTTCGCCCACAACGAGCTGCTGACCTATGAGGCGCTGGGCTTCTGCGATGCAGGTGCCGGCGAGCGTTTCGTCGAGGACGGCGACAACACCTATGGCGGGCGCGTAGTGGTCAACCCTTCCGGCGGGCTGCTCTCCAAGGGACACCCGCTGGGCGCCACCGGACTGGCCCAGTGTTTCGAGCTGACCCAGCAATTACGCGGTCATGCGCAGGGGCGTCAGGTCGAGGGTTTGAACCACGCGTTGCAACACAATCTGGGGCTGGGCGGAGCTTGCGTCGTCACCCTTTATGGACGCGGTTGAGCCGCGTCATTCGCGACTGTTGGGAGTACTGATATGGCAGACAAGAGCCTGATTGGCCGCTGCACCGGACGTACCACGGCGGAGGTGGAGAAAGGCCGCTTGCGCTTCTTCGCCAAGGCCATCGGCGAAACCGATCCGATCTACACCGATGAAGAGGCGGCCCGCGCTGCAGGTTACCCGACGCTGCCAGTGCCTCCGACCTTCCTTGCCTGCCTGGAAAGCGAAGGTCGTGACATGCAGGAGATGATCACCGATGTCCTGGGCTTCGATCTGGGCCGGATTCTTCATGCGGAACAGGCGTTCGACTACCACGCGATGGCCTTCGCCGGCGATCTGCTGACCTTCGAAACCAGGGTGGCCGACGTGTACGAAAAGAAAGGCGGGGCGTTGACTTTCGTTGTCCTGGAAACGCGCGTCAGCAACCAGAGGGGCGAGCACATCGCCGATATCCGCGCCAGCCTTGTCCAGCGCTGAGGAGTCTGTCATGTCCATTGCTCAATACCGCGACATCCAGGTCGGCGACAGCATTCCGCTGCTCAGGCTGCGTCCGCTCGATCGCAGCATGCTGGCGCTCTACGCCGGCGCTTCGGGAGATCACAACCCGATTCATATCGATATCGATTTTGCCCGTCGCTCGCGTGCGCCGGACGTATTTGCCCACGGCATGCTGTCCGCCGCCTACCTGGGGCGCCTGCTCACCCAGTGGGTACCGCAGCGCAACATCCGCCGATTGGCCGTGCGCTTCGTCGGCATCACCCAGCTGGGGCACATCCCGCAGCTGAGCGGCAGAGTCGTCGAAAAGCTCGAGGTAAACGGGGAGTCGTGCGTACGCCTGGAAGTCCAGTGTGCCAACCAGTACGGCGAAGCCAGGATTCTCGGCGAAGCCCTGATCGCTCTGGCCTGAAGGCCTGAACCTCAACTGATAGGATTGCAAGCATGAAGAACCTGCAGAACAAGGTCGCCCTGGTCACCGGCTCGGGCCGTGGGATCGGGCGTGCGGTAGCGCTCAAGCTGGCGCGCCATGGCGCTCGCGTCGTGGTCAACGATCTGGATCAGGCCCCGGCCGACGAGGTGGTCGCCCAGATTCGCGAGGAAGGTGGCGACGCCATCGCCTGCGTGGGTAGCGTGACAGCCGTCGACTTTGCCGAGCGTTTCATCAAGACCGCTGTGGATCATTTTGGCGGGGTCGACATCATCGTCAATAACGCCGGCTATACCTGGGACAACGTGATCCAGAAGATGAGCGACGAGCAGTGGTACGCCATCATCGACTGCCACCTCACTGCGCCGTT
This sequence comes from Pseudomonas sp. Pseusp97, assembly GCF_047304025.1. Taxonomy (NCBI): domain Bacteria; kingdom Pseudomonadati; phylum Pseudomonadota; class Gammaproteobacteria; order Pseudomonadales; family Pseudomonadaceae; genus Pseudomonas; species Pseudomonas sp. Pseusp97. The sequence goes on from NZ_JBGLYK010000005.1 coordinate 29,824, forward strand.
CCGAATCCTGCGTGCGGCCTATCCGGTGATTTCCGCTGCAGCCAAGACCGAGGCGGCGGAAGGCCGGGTGGTCAATCGCAAGGTGGTGAATATCTCTTCGCTGGCGGCATCCGGCAATCCGGGACAGACCAATTACTCGGCGGGAAAGGCCGGCATTCTCGGTATGACCAAGACGCTGGCCAAGGAGTGGGGCCGCCACAAGGTCAATGTCAACGCCGTTGCCTATGGACATATCGAGACACGCCTGACCGAGCCGGTCGAGGGCGGTGCCGCGAAGACCGTGACCATCGACGGTCGGGAAATCAAGGTCGGTATCAGCCAGCAGATCGTCGAGCAGTCCAAGCACATGATCCCGCTGGGCCGACCGGGCACCCCGGAAGAAGCAGCCGACGCGGTGTACCTGTTCTGCATTCCCGAATCGGACTACCTCAGTGGTCAGGTTCTGGTGTGCAGCGGTGGTCTGGGCTCCGTAAATTGACTCGAGGAAAATCGTCCATGCAATCGACTTACCGTTCCCCTTGGCTTTCGGACGACCTGGAAGCGTTCACCGACAGCGTCCGTCGTTTTATCCGCCAACGCCTGGTACCCCATGAGGATCGATGGCGGGCCCAGCACCAGGGTGATCGCTCGGCCTGGCTGGAAGTGGGGGAGATGGGCATGATTCTGCCCGACGTCCCTTCGGAGTATGGCGGCGCGGATGGTTCGCCTGCCCATACTGCCGTCGTCTTGCAGGAGTTGCAGTACGCGGGCGTGACCGGCGTGGGGGTCTCGCTGAGCCACATCGTCGGCCACTACATTCTCGACAGTGGCACTGCGGAACAGAAACAGCACTGGTTACCGAAGATCGCATCCGGTGAAGTGATCTGCTCCATCGCGATGACCGAGCCCGGTACCGGTTCCGATCTGCAGAGCATCCGCACCCGCGCCGTGCGCAAGGGCGAGCATTACGTCATCAACGGTTCGAAGACCTTTATCAGCAACGGTCAGTTGAGCGATCTGGTGCTGCTGGTGGCCAGGACCGATACCGAGGCCAAGGGCTCCAAGGGGGTTTCCCTGATCCTGGTGGACACCCGGACGGAGGGCTTCCGCCGCGGCAAATGCCTGGACAAGATGGGGCTGCCCGCGCAGGACACCTCCGAGATGTTCTTTGACGATTGCGTTGTGCCGGCCGACTGCGTGTTGGGCGGTGTCGAAGGGCAGGGCTTCTACCAGCTCATGCAGCAACTGCCGTTCGAACGTGCCGCCTGTGCGATCCAGTGCATGGCGGACATGGAGCGCGCCCTGGACCTCACCCTGGAATACACCAAGGAACGCAAGGCATTCGGCAAGTCCATCTTCGAATTCCAGAACACCCGTTTCACCCTGGCCGATGTCAAGGCCACGGTCACCGCCTCACGCACCTTCTGCGACCTGATCATCCAGCGCTGGGTGGACGGTACGCTGGATTCGCCGTTGGCATCCATGGGCAAGTTCTGGTTATCCGAGCGGCAGGCGGAGGTACTCGACAAGTGCCTTCAGTTCTTCGGCGGCTACGGGTATATGAACGAGTATCCGATTGCGCGGATGTACGCCGATGCCCGCGTTGCGAGGATCTACGGTGGATCCAACGAGATCCAGCGGGAATTGGTGGCTCGCTCGCTGTGATCGAAGGCGGCCCGTCGTTCGCGGGAACAGCTCGGGCCAGCCTGCCTTGGCCGGACCATTGAGCCGGTGAGCGGCGGACACGAGCCAGAAATCATTGCCGGACTGCTCCAATCCAATAACAACACCGGAGGTTCGTATGTATTTCACTCAGGGGTTGCACCGCCAGTTGCAGCAGCGCCCCCAATCCACTGCCGTTATCTGTGGGGAGCGCCAGCTCACGTTTGCCGACTTGGGCGAGCGGGTGGCCCGGCTCGCCGGAGCGCTCCGGGAGCTGGGGCTGCAAGGCGGCGATTGCGTCGCCATGCTCTCGCGCAATTCCGAACGCTACATCGAGTACAGCCTCGCCGTGCCCTGGGCCGACGGCGTGCTCAATCCCGTCAATACGCGCTGGAGCGTGGCGGAGATCGTCTATTCCCTGGACGACTCGCAGTCGACCATCCTGATCGTCGACGATCACTTCGCCGATGCTGCCGAGCAGATAGCACGACAGGCAAAGACCATTCGCCACGTCATACATGCCGGCAACGGCGCGGCGCCGGATGGCATGCTTTCCTATGAAGCCCTGATTGCCGGCGCGAGTCCCATGGAGGACGTGCGGCGAGGCGGCGACCAGTTGTTGGGCATCTTCTATACCGGCGGCACCACCGGCTTTCCGAAGGGCGTGATGCTCAGCCATTCGAACTTCGCCTTTGCTGCCCTGGCGCCGCAAAGCGAAGGCTTCTTCACCCGCGAGTCGATCTACCTGCACGCGATGCCGATGTTCCATGTGGCGGATTTCTCCGGCCTCTACGGCTTGTTGCTTTCGGGTGGTGTGCATGTCGTCCTGCCGGCTTTCAGCGGCGAAGCGGCCCTGGATGCCATCTGCCGCCATGGGGTCAACGAGTTGCTGATGGCTCCCACGATGATCCAGATGCTGCTGGGAGCCTGTGCCTCCTCGCAGGGCCCGGCGCAGGACTGCTTGCACCAGGTGCGCCGGATACTCTACGGCGCCTCGCCGATTACCTCGGCACTGCTCGACCAGGCATGCGCTCGCTTCACCTCGGCGCGCTTCTTCCAGGGCTACGGCATGACCGAAACCACCGCCGCCGGAACCTTGCTCCTCCCCGAATTCCACAGTGCCGAACATCAGGCCGATGGGCGCATGTATTCCGCCGGTCGCGCCTCGGCATGCGTGGAGATACGGATCGTCGATGAGCAGGACCAGGAAGTTCCGCGAGGAATCGTTGGTGAAATCGTCATCCGCGGCCCCTCCGTCATGCTGGGCTACTGGCAGCGCCCGGAGATCACTGCCGAGGTGCTGCGCGACGGCTGGATGCACACCGGCGACGGCGGCTACATGGACGAACAGGGCTTCGTGTTCATCGTCGACCGACTCAAGGACATGATCGTCAGCGGCGGCGAGAACGTTTACTGCGCCGAGGTCGAAAGCGCGCTGGCCAGCCACCCGGCGGTCGCCCAATGTGCGGTCATCGGCATTCCTTCCGGCAAATGGGGGGAGGCGGTGCACGCCGTGATCGTGCTCAAGGCCGGTTGGCAGGTGGAGGAGGCCGAGTTGGTCAGCCACTGCCGTGAGCGCATCGCCGGCTACAAATGCCCGCGCAGTGTCGAGTTTCGTGAGGCGCTCCCGCTGTCGGGGGTCGGCAAGGTGCTCAAGCACGAATTGCGCAAGCGCCACTGGGAAGGCCACGCGCGCGGCATCGCCTGATCCCGGAGTCGCCCTTCGTCCAAGGGCGACTGACTCCCCGTTCCATTCGACCGCCGTCGCTTTTCAGTGGCGACGGCGCTCTTCCTTTGCCCTGGAGATTTCCATGTCCCGCAAGACCTACGTTGCCGGTGTCGGCATGATTCCTTTCACCAAGCCGGGCGCCAGCGGCAGCTATATCGAGATGGGCGCCGAGGCCGTGCGGCTGGCCCTGAAGGACGCCGGGCTGGATTACTCCCTGGTGCAGCAGGCCTATGCCGGCTACGGCTATGGCGACTCCACCTGCGGTCAGAGCGCCCTGTACGAGGTCGGGCTGAGCGGAATACCCGTCGTCAACGTCAATAACGCGTGCGCGACCGGTTCCAGCGCGCTGTTCCTCGCGCGCCAGGCGGTCGAGTACGGCCTGGTGGACTGTGCCCTGGCGTTCGGGTTCGAGCAGATGGAGCCGGGGGCTCTGAAAGACTATTTCCCGGACCGCGCGCCGGTGAGGTTGATGCACCAGGCTGCCGGCGAGAAGTGTCTGCCCAATGACAACGGGATTCCCGCTGCATTGTGGATGTTCGGCGGTGCAGGGCTTGAACACATGCACCGCTACGGCACAACCTTGCAGAGCTTTGCGGCGATCCGCGCCAAGGCCAGTAGACATGCCGCCAACAACCCGCTGGCGGTATTCAGAAAGGTGCTGTCCACCGAGGACGTACTGAACGATCAGGTGATCTGGCCTGGCGTGCTGACCCGGCTGATGGCTTGCCCGCCGACCTGTGGCGCCGCTGCGGCCATCGTCTGCTCGGAAACCTTTGCCAGGAAGCATGGCCTGCGCACTGATGTCCGCATCCTGGCGCAGGCGCTGACCACCGATGCCCAGGTGTCCTTCGAGCCGCCATCGATGATGGGCGTGGTGGGGGTCGACATGACCCGTCGCGCGGCAAACGCCGTGTACGAGATGTCGGGAGTCGATCCCCTCGATATCCGGGTCTGCGAACTGCACGACTGCTTCGCACACAACGAGCTGCTCACCTACGAAGGCCTGGGCCTGTGCGGGCCGGGAGAAGCCGAAGCATTCATTCACGACGGTCAGAATACCTATGGCGGTCAGGTGGTCACCAATCCATCTGGCGGTCTCCTCTCCAAGGGGCATCCGTTAGGCGCTACCGGCCTGGCGCAGTGCTATGAGCTGACCCACCAGTTGCGCGGCAGCGCCGCTGCCCGCCAGGTGGAGGGCTTGCGCCATGCGCTCCAGCACAATCTCGGCGTGGGCGGCGCTTGCGTGGTCACTCTTTACGGCCGCGATTGAAGTTGCACGGTGCGCCGGTCGACGGAGGTGGTGATGAGGCAATTTCTATCCGTAGTGACCCTGCCACTGCTGCTGTCTTTCGGTGCGGTGAGCTGGGCGGGGGATTCTTCTGAAAACTACTCGTTCCTCGGTGGTTATCCGTCCGAGACAACTGTCCAGCGGGTACGCGATGAGCTGGATCTGAACCGCGCCGTTCAGGCCTATCGCTTCTTCTTTCCCGCCGTGTCGATGTACAGCGGTTGGAAAGGCAGCGTGGAACAGCTGGGCATGAAGCCCAACCAGTCCTTCGCGTTGCTCGAAGCCTCACCGCGCAAGCAGGTGCTGACAGCCAACTCCGATACTCCCTACGCGACGATGCTGCTCGATTTGTCCCAAGGCCCGATGGTCGTGGAGTTACCGCCGGGACCGCTGATGGCGCTGGTCAACGACCTTAACCAGCAGTGGGTGATGGATCTGGGGCTGACCGGACCTGACAAGGGCCTTGGCGGGCGCCACCTAGTGCTCCCTCCAGGTGAGGCGAGCTCTTCACGCGAAGGTTTTTTCGTCGGTAAGTCGAGTACCAACCGAGCCCTGCTGATCCTGCGTGCGCTGCCCAAGGGCGGCGACACCCAGGGGGCGGTGAAGTTGATGGGCCAGGTACGGGTGCACCCGCTCAATGCGACCCGCGATATCGCGCTGCAATGGATCGACCAGAGCGGGATGACGCTGGACTCCCTGCTGCTCCAGTCCGAACTCACCCTGGGCTTCTGGCAGCTCCTGCATGAGCTGGTGGAGGCCGAACCGGCTTCTCCTGACCAGTTGGGCTACTACGGCGATCTGGCGGCGCTGGGCATCGCCAAGGGACGTCCTTTCGAGCCCGACGAGCGCATGCGCGGCATTCTGCTGCGAGCTGCCAGGATGGCCAACGCGCAGTTGCGTGTCGAGTCGTTTGCCGACGACAGCCCGGACCGCCTGGTCTGGCCCGGGCGGCAGTGGGAATGGGCCGTGCTGCGCCCGGAGCAGGGAAGCTTCGTCAAGGCCGGTCACCTTGACCAGGTGGCCCGTGACAAGTGGTTCTTCCAGGCACTGGGGGATTCCCCTGCGATGTTCCGCCGTGTGCCAGGCGCAGGTTCGCTGTACTGGCTGAATACCAGGGACAACCAGGGGCGTTACCTGGACGGCGCCCGGACCTATCGGCTGCGTGTTCCCCCAGGCGTACCGGCCCGGCTGTTCTGGTCGATCACCCTCTATGACGCACAAACCCGCTCGCAGATTCGCAACCACGGCATGCAGTCAGCCCTGCGCTCGCTCAATGAACTGCGCGAGGCCGAGCGGAACAAGCCCCTGGATCTCTACTTCGGTCCCAAGCCGCCGGCGGGCCGGGAAGGCCACTGGATCGAGACCCGGCCAGGGGAGGGGTGGTTTGCCTATTTCCGCATCTATGGTCCTGAACAAGCAGCTTTCGATGGCTCCTGGAAGCTGGATGATTTCGAAGAGATTCGCTGAATGGAAAGGTCGTGGCCGGCCTGGACGAGGAGAGGAAAGTGAACGGGAAATTCTTCGGCGGAAAGGTTTCGCTCACCCTGTTGTTATCCATGGTGCTGCTGGGTAGTGGCTTTGCCACCCGGCCCGCGCATGCTGTGCCGACGGACCTCCAGGCACGCAGCTATGAGCGCCGCGCGGTGGAGGCGGCTATCTGGGGCATGCCCATGGTCAACTTCGATGCCATGCGCCAGGCCTATTTCCGTGACGCGCAAGCTCAATACAACGATGTGCTGTACTGGTCACGCCCCTCCGACTGGCGCAATCAGACCACCACACCCAACCATTCCACGCAGTACGTGATGTTCTTCGCCAATCTCAAGGATGGCCCGGTGGTGGTGGACGTTCCCCCGGCCAGGGAGAACGCGCTCTATGGCAGCCTGCTGGACGCTTGGAACACTCCATTGATCAACGTTGGAAACCTCGGCCAGGACCAGGGCAGGGGTGGTCGCTACCTCCTGCTGCCGCCGGGCTTCGAGGGGCAGGTGCCGGACGGCTGCATTCCGGTGAAGAGTGCTACCTACAACGTCTACAGCCTTCTGCGGGTGATTACCCGGAATCTCGAACCGGTCGAACTGGAAAAGGGTGTCGGGTACCTCAAGTCACTCAAGGTGTATTCGCTGCATGAGGGAGACAGGCCGGGTCGCTTCATCGACATGGTCGGGCGGATGTTCGATGCGATTCCGCCGTTCGACCACCGTTTCTACCAGTCACTGGCCCGGATGATCGAAGAAGAGCCGGTGCAGGAGCGCGATCTGGTTGACATGGGGCGCCTGCGCACGCTGAGCATCGGCAAGAATCAGGCTTTCGGCGTCACTGCCCAGCAGCGCCTGCTGCTCGATCGGGCGGGCCAGGAGGCGCATGACTTCCTCATGGAGGGTTTCGCCGAAGCGGGTGTGCCATTCTGGGGCGATCAGCGCCACTGGAAGACCATCCTCGATCCCAAGGTTGCTTTGGGCACCCAGCTCAGGTTCATCGAGCCAGGGAAGGATCTGCGCCTGGATGATCGCGGTTTCCTCTTCTATGCCGCCTACGCCCCGCCGGTGCCGAATGCAAAGACCCCGCCCGTCGTCTATGTGAAGACCCATCGCAGCGCCGACGGACAGCTTCTCGACGGCAGCCTGCGATATCGCCTGCACATACCGGCGAACGTTCCCGCCGGGCAGTTCTGGGCGGTGGATGTCTACGACGCGCAGAGCGCCGGATTCATTCGCCAGGCCAAGGTGGTCGGGGTTGACTCTCATACCCGGGGGCTCAAGCGCAACGCTGATGGCTCGGTGGATCTGGAGTTCGCCTCGATGCCGTCGGCTGCACCCACTTCGGCAAATTGGATTTCCACGGAAGAGGGAAAGCGTTTCTTTGTGCTGTTCCGTGTCTACGGGCCGCAGCCCGCGATGCTTGAGCGTCGCTGGTTGCTCGAAGATCTCCAGTTACAGCCGTGACACCCAAGCGGCCCGCCTGGTTGATGACGGGCATTTTCAGAAGGTCGATCCACGGGGCTTACCATGATTCCACGTACTTTGTTCGAACATGAGCACGACGAATTTCGCCAGACCGTCAGACGCTTCCTCGCTGAGCGCTGCGAGCCTTTTCATGCGCAATGGGAGCAGGAACACCAGGTACCTCGCGATATCTGGCTGTGCGCGGGCGAGCTGGGCATGCTCACCATCTCGACGCCGGAAGCTTATGGCGGCCTCGGGCTGGATCGCCGTTTCTCGATGATCGTCACTGAGGAAATCGCCCGTGCCTGCGTGAGCGGACTAGCCGGATTCGGCGTGCACGATATCTGCGCGGGTTACCTGCTCAATTTCGGCACTGAGTTGCAGAAACAGCGCTGGCTGCCGCCCATGGCGAGCGGCGAGTGCATTGCAGCCATTGCCATGACCGAACCCGATACCGGTTCGGACCTCCAGGCCATCACCACCCGGGCGAGACTCGAAGGCGACCATTCCGTACTCAATGGTGCGAAGACCTTCATCTCGAATGGCACTCACTGCGACCTCATCGTGGTGGTGGCCAAGACCGGCAATAGTGGCAAAGGCTCCCAGGACATCTCGCTGATCCTGGTGGAAGGCGGGAGCCCTGGGCTCAGCCGTTCGAAGCCGCTGCGCAAGATAGGGATGAATGCGCAGGACACCACCATGCTGTTCTTCGAGGAAGTGCGCGTGCCACGGGAGAACGTGCTGGGTGGGTTGCCGGGGCAGGGCTTCTATCAGTTGATGAAGGAGCTGGCCTGGGAACGCCTTGGCATCGCCATCGGCTCCATCGCCGGTTGCCAGGCCGTGCTCGAGAGCACCCTCGACTACACCCGTGGACGCAGCGTCTTCGGCAAGCCGATCATCGAGTTCCAGAACTCGCGATTCAAGCTTGCCGAATTGAAGGCGGAAATCGCTATTGGCCAGAGCTTCGTCGATCGGTGCATGGAACTGCTGCTTCAGCAGCAACTCAGCGCTCAGGCCTCGGCGGCGGCCAAGATGTGGTGTTCGGAGCTTTACTCCCGGGTAGTCGACGCCTGCCTCCAATTGCACGGCGGCAATGGCTACATGCTCGAGTACCCAGTGGCCCGCCATTATCTCGATCACCGGGTGAACCGGATCTTCGGTGGCGCCAACGACATCATGCGCGAGCTCATCGCGCGGACTCTGTAATCCCGATCCTGACGCGGCACTGGGGCTCGTGCTTGGGGCTGCGCGGTCAATGAGAAGAGGAATTGGAATGCAGTCGAAGACAGGGCCGCTTGCCGGACTACGTGTTCTGGAAGTGGCCGGTATTGGCCCGGCGCCGTTCTGCGGCATGCTCCTGGCCGACCTGGGCGCCGACGTGGTGGTGGTCGAGCGCGCCGAGGCCTCCGCCGACGAGGTGGTGGCGGACCGGGGTGCGGTGATCAAGCGGGGCAAGCGCTCGGTCTGCCTGGACCTTAAATCCGCGGAAGGTCGGGAGGCTGCACTGCGTCTTGTCGAAAACTGCGATGCCCTCATCGAAGGCATGCGGCCGGGTGTCATGGAGCGCCTGGGGCTGGGGCCCGACGTCTGCCTGGCGCTGAATCCGCGGCTCGTCTACGGCAGGATGACCGGTTGGGGACAGAGCGGGCCTCTGGCCCAGGCTGCCGGACATGATATCAATTACATCGCGCTGTCCGGTGCACTCTGGTATTCCGGACAGCCGGGCGAGCCGCCCATGGCTCCGCCAAGCCTGATCGGCGATATCGGTGGCGGGGCACTCTATCTGGCGGTCGGTATCCTGGCGGCAGTCATGAGTGCGCGGAGCAGTGGACGGGGCCAGGTGGTGGATGCCGCCATCGTCGATGGAGCGGCGCACATGCAGAACCTGCTGCTGGCGTTGCAGGCGGCAGGCCAGATGGTGTCGGCGCGGGGCCGCAGTATTCTGGACGGCCCGCACTGGTTCAATACCTATCGCTGCGCCGATGGCCACTTCGTCTCGGTGGGGTCCATGGAGCCGAAGTTTTATGCCCTGCTGCTGGACAAGCTGGGATTGCTTGACGATCAGCAGCTTGCCGACGGCTACGATGCCAGCCGTTGGCCTGAGCTGCGGGAGAAATTCGCCCGGTTGTTCGCCCAGCGTACCCGTGCGCAATGGTCCGAGCTGCTGGAAGGCACCGATGCCTGCTTCGCGCCAGTGCTTGCACCCGATGAAGCGGCAGAGCATCCGCACCTGCGTGCACGCCAGGTATTCAGCCGACCGCAAGGAGTTCTCCAGGCGAATCCCGCGCCGCGTTTCTCGGCGATGCCGTTGAAGGGAGGGGCCATTCCCGGTCGAGGCGAACATACCCGCAGTGTGCTGGATGAATGGATCCAGCCTCGCGATCACGCTTGATGCCATGGGCCCCGCTGACACGGGGCCTTTTTCTTTCTATGCCGTTTCCGGCGTACGGCAACGGTCGCTCATCGTCCGATGCACCCCACCCTGCGGCGCGGAGAAGCCCTGAAGTCCCCCTCCACCCGAGGGGGCGTGCCGTACCGGGCTCCCTCTATCGTGCATTAAATGTCGCGGCCTGCTTCGCCGCCTTGCCCGAGGAGTTTCCATGATTCCGCGTGACCTGTTCGAGCACGAACACGACGAGTTTCGAAACACCGTGCGCCGCTTCCTCAACGAAGAATGCATTCCTTTTCACGAACAGTGGGAAGCGGAGCAACGGGTACCGCGGCACATCTGGCAGCGCGCCGGCCAGCTCGGAATGCTCAACGTCACTACGCCACAGGCCTATGGCGGCCTGGAGCTGGACCGTCGTTTCAGCATGATCGTCCAGGAGGAGGTCGGCCGCGCCCTCACCAAGGGGCTCAACGGCTTCAACGTGCATGACATCTGCGCCGGCTACCTGATCAATTTCGGCACGCAGGAACAGAAGCAGCGCTGGCTGCCGGGCATGGCCGCGGGCGAAATCATCTCGGCCATCGCCATGACAGAGCCCAACACCGGTTCCGACCTGCAGGCCATCACGACCCGCGCCGTGAGCGACGGCGGGGACTACATCATCGATGGCTCCAAGACCTTCATCTCCAACGGCATCAACTGCGACTTCGTGATCGTCGTGGCCAAGACCGGCAACAGTGGCAAGGGCTCCCGGGACATCTCGCTGATCATCGTCGAAGCCGATACGCCCGGGCTGACCAGGTCCAGGCCGCTGAAGAAAATCGGGATGCATGCCCAGGACACCTGCATGTTGTTCTTCGAAAACGTGCGGGTGCCCAAGGCCAACGTACTCGGTGGCGCCGAGGGGCAGGGCTTCTATCAGTTGATGAAGGAACTGGCCTGGGAGCGCATGTCGGTAGCCATCGAATCCATGGGTTCGGCCATGGCGGCTTTCGAGTCCACCCTGGACTACACCCGCAGTCGCAGGGTGTTCGGCAAACCGATCATCGAGTTCCAGAATTCGCGGTTCAAGCTGGCGGAGCTCAAGGTGGAACTGGCCCTGGGCCAGAGCTTCGTCGACCAGTGCATGGTGCAACTGCTCGAGGGCCGGCTGGATGGCGCCACGGCCGCCGCCGCCAAGATGTGGTGCTCCGAGCTGTACGGCCGTGTGGTCGACGTCTGCCTGCAACTGCACGGCGGCAACGGCTACATGCTCGAGTGCCCGATCGCCCGGCACTATCTGGAATGCCGCGTGAATCGCATCTACGCCGGCTCCAACGACATCATGCGCGAGCTGGTGGCGCGCACGCTCTGACTTTCGGGGTTCGCCTCGTTCCCTCCACTCAACGAACGCTCCAGAGGACTGCCATGACTTCGGCTTTCATCTACGACCACGTCCGCACCCCTCGCGGTCGCGGCAAGCCCGAGGGTGCCCTGCACGAGGCGACCCCGGTGCACCTTGCCGCCACCGTCCTGTCTTCGTTGCGCGAGCGCAACGCGCTGGATACCCGCCTGGTGGACGACATCGTTTTCGGCGTCGTTTCCGGCCTGGGCGAGCAGGGCGGCGGTGTTCCCCGTGTAGCCGCGTTGATGGCCGGCTATGCGCAGGATGTGGCGGGGGTGCAGATCAACCGCTTCTGTGGTTCCGGGCTGGAGGCCTGCAACATGGCCGCAGCGAAGGTTGCCGCTGGCGGAGCAGACCTGGTGATTGCCGGCGGCTGCGAAAGCATGTCGCGGGTGCCCATCCTGTCCGATGGCGGGGCCTGGGGCATAGACCCAAGCGCGGCATTCGCGACCCGCTACATGCAGCTGGGCGTATGCGCAGACCTGCTTGCGACGCTGCATGGTTTCGACCGCGGGGTCGTCGACAGCTTCGCCGCGCTCAGCCACCAGCGCGCCGGGCGTGCGATGGCCGAAGGTCGCTTTGCCCGCTCCATCGTGCCTGTGCGCGACGTGCTGGGCGATGTACTGCTCGATCACGATGAGCATGTCAGGCCGAACTGCACGGTCGAGGATCTGGCGAAGTTGCGCCTGACCTTTGCCGAAAGCGGCCAGCGCGTCGGTTTCGATGCCCTCGGGCTGGCCAGCTATCCGTTGCTGGAGAGCATCGGCCACGTGCACCACGCCGGCAATTCCTCGGGCATCGTCGATGGCGCCTGCGCGGTCCTGATCGGTAACGAGACGGCGGGGAAAGCCGCCGGCCTCAAACCCCGTGCGCGCATCCGCCACTTCGTCGAAGTCGGCTCGGAGCCGACGGTAATGATGAGCGGCCCCAGCGTGGCGACCCGCAATTTACTCAAGCGGGCCGGCATGAGCGTGCTGGACATCGACCTGTTCGAGGTCAACGAGGCGTTTGCCGCGGTGCCGCTGCATTTCTCCGAAACCCTGGGGGTGGACATCGAGCAGATCAACGTCAATGGCGGCGCCATCGCCCTGGGGCATCCGCTGGGCGCTACCGGCGCGATGCTGCTGGGTACGGTGCTCGATGAACTGGAACGTACCGGCAAGGGCGTCGCCCTGGTCACCTTGTGCATCGCCGTAGGGATGGGCGTCAGCACCCTCATCGAGCGCGTCTGACCGTTCGACCGCCGAGCGAACCTCCCTCCACAGCCCTGAATGGATAGCCTGATGAAACTGATCCATAGCGCCGTTGCAGACAATGGCATCGCGACCCTGACCCTCGACATGCCCGGCCGGAGCATGAACGTCATTACCCCCGCGCTGATTTCTGAAATGCACGAGGTGCTGGACTGCTGGCTGGTCGACCCGCAGGTGAAGGGCATCATCCTCTGCAGCGCCAAGCCAGCGTTCATGGCCGGTGCCGATCTGAACTGGGTGGAGGGCCTTACGCGTCCTCACACCTCTCGGCACAAGGTGGCCGAGGAGATCGGCGCCCAGGGGCGCTTGCAACGACGCCTGGAAACAGCCGGCAAACCGGTGGTCGCCGTGGCATCGGGCAGCGCGTTGGGCGGGGGACTGGAGCTGATGCTGGCATGTCATTACCGCATCGCCACTACCGGTGACGGCTCGCAGTTTGGTCTGCCGGAGGTCACGCTGGGGGTTCTGCCGGCCGCCGGCGGTACGCAGCGTCTTCCGCGTCTGATCGGCATCGCCGCCAGCCTGCCGCTGCTCGTTGACGGAACCCTGTTGACGGCGCAACAGGCACACGCGCTGGGCCTGATCGATGAACTGGTGGCGCCCGGGCTGGGCCTGGCGGCAGCCGAACGCGCGCTGCTCGAAGGTCGGGTTTGCTGCATCGCGCCCTGGGACCAGAAGGGCTTTCAGGTGCCTGGTGGAGACGCTTTCTCGCCTGCCAACCGGCAGGCGATGATTGAGGCCAACGCTCGCGTGCAGGCCACCCGCCGCGGCTTGTATCCGGCGCCGCTGGCAATTCTGCGCTGTCTCTTCGAGGGCACCAGGCTTCCCATCGACAAGGCGCTGCAACTGGAACTGAAACACTTCCTCACCCTGGTGCCCGGCCAGGTGGCCCGCAACCTCATCACCATCAACTTCTTCGCCCGGCAGGACGCCGCCAAGCTGGCCCGCCGACCTGTCGGTGTGGCGTCGAGCAAGGTGGCGAAGCTGGGCGTCATCGGTGTCGGGCTGATGGGCGCAGGCATCGCCCAGGTCGCAGCGCTGGCCGGGATCGATGTGGTGATGCTCGATCGCGACCTTGCCCTGGCGGAGCGAGCTCGCGAGAGTATCGCCGCGACCATGGGCAAGGATGTCGAGCGCAAGCGCCTGGCCGAAAGTGCCCGCGATGCTGCGCTGCCGCGGATCGCCGCCGCGTCCGGCTACGAGGCGCTGGAGGATTGCGATCTGGTGATCGAGGCGATTGTGGAGGATGAGGCTGTGAAGCATCAGGTCATTCGTGCTGCTGTCGCGGCGATGAAACCTGACGCAATTTTCGCCTCCAACACCTCCGCCTTGCCTATTGGTGAACTCGCCGTGGCCAGCAGCGTCCCGGCGAATTTTATCGGGCTGCACTTCTTTTCCCCGGTGCCGCGCATGAGCATGGTGGAGGTCATCCGTGGGCCGGCGACTTCGGATGAGACGCTGGCCCGCTCCATGGACTTCATTCGCCAATTGCGCAAGTCGCCGCTGGTGGTCAACGACGGTTACGGCTTCTACACCTCGCGCTGTTTCGACGCCTATGTCCGCGAAGGCATGCGCCTGCTCGCGGATGGTGTTTCGCCCGCGCTCATCGAAAACGCTGCTGCGGCGCTTGGCATGGCGATCGGTCCCCTGGCGGTAACCGATGAGGTCGGCCTGGACGTGATTCAGCACACGTCCCGCTTCTACCGGAGCCGGGAGCCGGGCGAGATCGGTGACGACCGGCATGACAAGGTCAACGCGATGATCGATCGTCAGGTCCGCGATGGCCGACTGGGACGCAAGTCGGGGCGTGGTTTCTACCTCTACTCGCCAGGGCAGCCCAAGCAGCTGGATCGTTCCCGCTGCATGGAACTGGCCGATGCCTGCCTGTCCGTCGATGTCGAGGCGGCAAAGGAGCGGCTGCTCTATTCGCAATTGCTCGAGGCTGCACGCTGCTGGGCGGACGGCGTGGTCGAGGAGACGGCCGAAGCGGACCTGGGGGCCCAGAACTCCTGGTCCTTCCCTGCCTACCTCGGGGGGCCGTTCGCCACCATCGATGCTCTGGGCGCCAGCCGGTTCGTGGCGCGCTGCGACCAACTGGCGGCGAGTCTGGGCGCACGCTTCAGCGTACCTCGCCGGTTGCGCGAACTGGCGGCGTTCGAGGGAAGCTTTCGCACGGCGTGACGGTGGTATTTGCGGAGCGGGAATTGCCGTCGGCTCCCATCGGTCCGAGCCGCCGGGCAGGCTGCAACGGGCGAGTCAGGGACTGGGCGACTGAGGCGGGCAGCAATGAAAAGTCGTGTCAACGTATTGGGTGTGGGTGTCACTGATTTCCACCGGCCGGGCGAGGGCCCGGGGTACCTGCAATTGATCGCCGATGCGACACGCAGCGCTCTGGCCGATGCCGGCCTGGGCTACGACCGTATCGGGGCCGCCTACGTCGGTTATGTCTTCGGCGAGTCCGCCTGCGGTCAGCATGGCCTGTATGGCCTGGGCTTGACGGGCATCCCCATCATCAACGTCAGCAATAACGGGGCGAGTGGTTCGACCGCTCTCTATCTGGCCGCCCAGGCCATCGAGAACGGGCAGGCGGATTGCGTGCTGGCGGTCGGCTTCGAACACATGACGCGAGATGATCTGAGTGATCGCTGGCGGCGGCAGGAATCACCCCTGGAACGCCATCTTCAGGTGCTCGGAGCGCGCCAGGGGACGACCGACGACTTGCCGTTCGCCCTGCAACTTTATGGCGGCGCTGCGCGCGAATACCTGTGGCGCTACGGCGCCCGCAAGGAAACCCTGGCGATGCTCGCCGTCAAGGCTCGCGAACATGGTTCGCGTAACCCCCAGGCGTTGTTTCGGCAACGTCTGAGTCTGGCCGAGGTACTCGCTGCGCCCATGCTGTTCGCCCCCCTGACTCGACCGCAGTGCTGTGCGCCGGCCTGTGGAGGAGCAGCCGTGGTGCTGTGCTCGGAATCCTTTGCCCGGCGTCATGCCTCCGCTCGCGCGGTGCGTCTGCTGGCGCAGGCGCTGGTCACGGACTTGCCCAGTACCTTTGCTGGCGACTCGCTGATCAAGGCTGTCGGCTACGACCTCGCCGTGTCGGCTGCGCGTCAGGTCTATGAACAGGCCTGCATCGGGCCGGCGGATCTGGACACCTGCGAGATCGACGACTGCTTCAGCGCCCATGAAATCCTGCTCTACGAAGCCCTCGGCTTTTGCGCCGAAGGCGACGCGGAGCGCTGGGTCGAGGATGGCGATAACACCTATGGCGGCAATCTCGTGGTGAATCCCTCTGGTGGGTTGCTCTGTCGTGGCCATCCATTCGGTGCCACCGGCCTCGCACAGTGCGCCGAATTGGTCCGGCAACTGCGTGAAGAAGGCCAGCAACGCCAGGTCGAGGGGGCCCGAGTCGCGCTGCAACACAATCTCGGCCTGGGCAGTGCCTGCTACACGGCGATCTACCAACGCCGCTGATTGCTGAAGGGCCAAACCATGGGTTGTGCTGCCCCCTCCACAGGTGGGGGCAAGCGCTGCCGAGCTCCTTCTACCGTAGATCGGACCAAGCCAGGCCTGCCGCCTGGCAAGAGAATTTCCGGAGGAAAGAATGCAGGGATTCCACTTTGCAACCGCGGCTCAGATTCTTTGCGAGCTCGGGGCGGCCAAT
Source organism: Pseudomonas sp. Pseusp97 (assembly GCF_047304025.1). Taxonomy (NCBI): domain Bacteria; kingdom Pseudomonadati; phylum Pseudomonadota; class Gammaproteobacteria; order Pseudomonadales; family Pseudomonadaceae; genus Pseudomonas; species Pseudomonas sp. Pseusp97. The sequence goes on from NZ_JBGLYK010000005.1 coordinate 46,114, forward strand.
CGCCTGGGTAGCTTGTGCCGTGATCGCGGAGCACGATCCGTGCTGCTGGTCACCGATCCAGGCATAGTCCGCCTGGGAATGCTCGATGCCATCGGCAGCAGCTTCGCCGAGGCCGGAGTTGCGCTGGCGATCTTCGACGAGGTCGTTGCCGATCCGCCCGAGGCCGTCGTCCTGGCGGCGGTGGCCTCGGCACGTGCGCTTGCCGCCGACCTGGTCATCGGCTTTGGTGGCGGCAGCTCGATGGACGTGGCCAAGCTGGTGGCATTCCTGGCGCACCCTGGGTGTTCCCAGGAATTGAGCGACATCCATGGCCTGGGCAATGCCCGTGGCGCCCGCCTGCCGCTGATCCAGGTACCGACCACCGCCGGCACGGGCTCGGAAGTGACCACGGTGGCGATCGTCACCACCGGCGCCACCACCAAGACGGGCATTGGTTCGCCCATCCTGCTGCCGGACCTGGCGATCCTCGATGCCGAGCTGACTTTCGGCCTGCCGGGCCCGGTGACCGCGGCGACCGGTATCGACGCCATGGTCCATGCCATCGAGGCCTACACCAGCAGGATCAGGAAGAATCCGCTATCGGACATGCTTGCCAAGGAGGCATTGCGCCTTCTTGCGGCGAACCTCGAGCGGGTCATGGCCAATGGGCAGGACCCGGAAGCGCGCCAGGCCATGCTGCTGGGGGCTTGTCTCGCCGGTCAGGCATTTGCCAATGCCCCGGTTGCCGCCGTTCATGCGCTGGCTTATCCGCTGGGCGGACACCTGCACGTTCCCCATGGCCTGAGCAATGCCCTGGTACTGCCCCACGTGCTGCGCTTCAACGCTCCTGCAGCGCTTGCGCACTATGCGCAACTCGCACCACTGCTTCTGGGGGGGCGGCTCCTCGCTGGCAGCGATGAGCGACGGGTCGGGCAATTCATCGATGAGCTGGCCGACCTCAGCTCGCGATGCGGCCTGCCGACCCGGCTGCGTGACGTCGGTGCCACTTCTGAGTTGCTTCCTCGACTGGCGGCCGATGCCATGCAACAGCAACGCCTGCTGGTCAACAACCCGCGCCCACTCGAAGAAACCGACGCGCTGGCGATCTATCGCAGCGCCTATTGACCCTTCATTCCCCGACCGCGCTCCGGGAAATCGTTCGCAAGAGGAGTTTTCGCATGGTGACCGAGCGGCAGTGCCGGGCTGATTACCGGTGGTTCCAGGGCATCGACACGCGCTGGCACGACAACGACATCTACGGTCACGTCAACAACGTCGTCTATTACGGCTACTTCGACTCGACGGTGAACCGCTATCTGATCGAGCGGGGCGGGCTGGATATCCATGCTGGCGAGGTTGTAGGCTTCGTCGTCCATTCCGCTTGTGACTACCACGCGCCCGTGGCTTTTCCCGATCATCTTGAAGTCGGCCTGCGGGTTGCCCGCCTGGGCAACAGTTCGGTTCATTACCAGCTGGCCGTCTTCGTCCGTGGCGAAGACCTGGCCTGTGCGAGCGGCAACTTCGTCCATGTATTTGTCAACCGTGCGACCAACCGTCCCGTGAGTATTCCGGACAGCTTGCGAGCTGCCCTGCAGGCGTTGTGTTCCTGAGCCGCTTTGCTGATGCTGTCTTCCGGTCAGCGCTGCGCCATGACTTTGCAACGGGTGAAAGGGGCCCGCATACGACCACCCCTCCATTGCCTGTGAACCCTTCGCCGCTTCACTCGGGAGCCTACCGACGCAGCCTGCGCGCCAATTGCTCCACTATCCGATCATGCCACCACCGGAACCAGGTCAACTGCGTGAAGTCTGCGCCGGCGTCTTGTGGCTTCGAATGCCGCTTCCATTGAGCCTGGACCACATCAATCTCTGGTTGATTGAAGACGGGGAAGGCTGGGCATTGTTCGATACGGGCATGCACACCGACGCATCGCTGGCCATCTGGCAAGAGCTGCTGGCACCTCATGGGCGCCTTGGCGGGCGCCCTTTGACACGGGTGATAGCCACGCACATGCACCCCGACCACGTCGGAATGGCGGGATGGTTGACGCGAGAGCAGCGATGCGAACTCTGGATGAGCTTTGGCGAATACATGAATTGCCGTGTCCTGATGGCAGACAGCGGCCGTGAAGCGCCCCCCGAAGGGGAGCGATTCTACGCCCGTGCCGGCTGGGACGCGCAGGCCCTCAGCCAGTACCGGGCGCGCTTCGGTAACTACGGGCGGTATATTTCGCCGTTGCCCCAGAGCTATCGGCGTATCCGCCACGGCCAGCACATCCGGATCGGGCGGCACGAGTGGCGAGTGCTGATCGGAGCCGGGCACTCGCCCGAGCACGCCTGCTTTCATTGTCCCGAGTTAAAGCTGCTGATCGCCGGCGACCAGGTCTTGCCGCGCATCTCGCCCAACGTCTCGGTGTTTCCCACCGAGCCGGACGCAAACCCATTGCAGCTGTGGCTCGAATCCCTGCGACGACTGCGCGATGAGGTCCCTGACGATGTGCTGGTCCTGCCGGCACACAACGAACCTTTCCAACCACTGCATGCCCGCCTGGAACAACTGGAAAACAGCCATGCACGGTCCCTGGAACGACTGCTGGTCGCTCTGGCACAGGAGCCCAGGCGGGTCGTCGACCTTTTCAGCGTGCTGTTCCACCGGCCGATCGATGCCGAACTGCTGCCGCTGGCAACCGGTGAGTGCATCGCCAACCTGAATTATCTGCGGGACCAGCAACTGCTCCGGGTCGTTGAAGACTCGCAGGGTGTCGCCTGGTACCGGGCCTGACGTCAGGTCGCAGGTGTCGAGGTCATGGCCCAGGTGATGAAACCGGCGTTGCAGGCGGTGAACACCAGGGCAACGAGGAACACTGCATCGGCGATGCGCACCATCCGCTGGCCGCGCAGGGTGCGATGGGTCCGCAGGCTCCAGTAGGCGCAGAATGCCGCGACCAGGTAACAGAACATGTTGATCGCCACCAGATCGTCGATGATCAGGTCATCCCCCCGCAGGGTGAGTATCACCCGGATGATGCCGATCACCGTCAGGCATACGCCCACCATGGTGGCCGAGACGGAGAAGATGTGGACGCAGATGTCGTCATCGAGGGAGGGCGGTTCCGGTTCGCTCATGCGGGCGCTCGCGAGTGTAGGACGTGTGGCAAGCGTAGCTGGGAATGAATGAGGGCTTGAGTACGGCGTGCAAGGCGCCTACTGTCAGCGGCTGCCCTCATCCTGTACGAACAGCCCGAACGAAAAGCCCATGATCGACTTCAACAATGTCACCGCCTACCAGCAGCAGACCCGCGTGCTGGACGGTTTCTCCCTGCATATCGGCGAAGGCGAGAAGGTCGCCATCCTCGGTCCCAACGGCGCCGGCAAGAGCACGTTGCTCAAGCTGATCAGCCGCGAACTCTATCCGGTGGATCGGCCTGACAGCTCGCTGAACCTCTTCGGCCTGCAGAACGTCACCCTGTGGGACCTGCGCAGCCGCATCGGCTTCGTTTCCCAGGACTTGCAGGAAGACTACACGCCGTTCACCCAGGCGCTGGATGTGGTGATCTCAGGCTTCTTCGGCGCCATCGGCAGCCATGGTCACCTGCAGCCCACCCCCGAGCAGGTGGCAAAGGCCCACGAACTGCTTGCCACGGTGGAAATGGACGGCTACGCCGAGCGCATGTTCCAGCGCCTGTCCACCGGACAGAAGCGTCGCCTGCTGCTGGCCCGCGCGCTGATCCACGAGCCCCGCGCGCTGATCCTCGACGAGCCGGCCAACGGCCTGGACATGGGCGCCAGCCTGCAGATGCTCTCCCTGCTGCGGCGCTTCTGCGGCCCGGAGCACGCGATGATCATCACTACCCATCACCTGGACGAGATCATCCCGGAGATCGAGCGGGTGGTGCTGATTGCCAATGGCAAGGTGGTGGCCGACGGTCCCAAGGCGGAGATCCTTACCAGCGAAAACCTTTCGGCGCTCTACCAGGCGCCACTGAAAGTGACCGAGCAGGACGGCTGGTATCGCTGCTGGCATGCCTGATCCCCGCACGCGAGCGCGCCGGGAAAGGCACTTCTATGCTCGTCCTTCCGCTCTCTCGAACAACTCCAGCAGGTCCGTCAGCGTGCTTTCCAGATACTCGCCCGCGCGGTAAGCCGGTTTCAGTGCGTCGCCACCAGCCACCACTTCCTGAGGCCGTTCTATGAAGCGGCCCACGGGCTGGAAATCGCTATCGAGCACCAGCACCACGGGGATCAGGATGCGATCCAGCGCCAGGCGTTCGCGCAGGTCATCCTCGGCGCGGCCCTTGGTGATCACGGCCAGCTCCACGCGTGGTTGCAGGCGTTGCAGATGGTCCATCACGGTGACGTTGATCTGGCAGTCGGGGCACCACATCTCGCCGGCGGTCAGCAGGCGGTAGCGGCCCTCGATGGCCTGGATACGGCGCAGGGTGTCGGCGCTGATCGTGCCGGGCTCGGCCAGCAGCTGCTGGACCTTGCGCACGCCGGCGATCTCGCCGGGCAGGCCGTGGGCGACGAAGGCGTCGAAGCCTTCACCGATGGCGAAGAGTTCCTCATAGGAGGCCATGGGGATTTCCTAGAAACGGATGATGGCCCATCCCAGCAGAAATCCCCGTGGTGGGCAATCAGCTCCTCGCGGTCTGCGCCTTGGCAGCCGCCAGGTAGGGTGCCAGGCGGCGGCCCATTTCCTCGCCCAGGGCCTGCAGGCCGCTGAGCGGGCGGACCATCACCTCGAATTCGACGATCTTGCCGTCCTCGTCGAAGCGGACCATGTCGATCCCCTTGAGGTCCTTGCCGTTCACCGTGGCGCTGAACTCCAGCACCACGTTCAGGCCGTCGCCGGTGGCCAGTTCGCGGTGGTAGGTGAAGTTCTCGAACACCTGCAGCACGGTATTCAGGATGGTCGAGACCACCGGCGCGCCAGGGTAGGGCGAGTGCGCCATGGGCGAGCGGAATACCGCGTTGGGCGCCAGCAGTTGCGGCAGGTTGGACAGGTTCCTGGCAGCCACCATCTGGTGCCAGCTGGCCAGCGAAGCGGCAGCCTTGGGATGCAGGTTCAGTGCGGTCACGGGAATACCTCCTGAGAGTTCTTGTTGTTCACTCAGGACGATACGGCCGGTCCGGCAACTCGCTCAATGATCGGAAATGACAGAAGACTGATCCTGGCGTACAGCGCCCTCAGTGCGTTGCAGGGCTGATCAGGTAGCTCACCAGCTGCGGATCGTCGCCCGGCTCGACGCTCTGCACCGGTCGCGGCAGGTCGGCGAACACGGCTTTCCAGAAGGCCGCCGCCACCTCGTCCTGGGCATAGAAACGCACCAGCCAGGGGCCGGGGTTGCCCAGCAGCACCTGGTTGGCCAGCGCGCGGCCTATTCCTGAGCGCCGATACTTCTTCAGCACGAACAGGTCCGACAGTTCCAGCGCGTCGATACCCGGCAGTTCGCTGCCTTCCACCAGGAGGAAGCCGGCGATGAAGCCGTCGGCAAGGATCAGGTTGGCGCTCCACTCCGGCTCGCTCCAGTAGCGCGCCAGATGCTCTTCGTGGATGTAGAAGCGGCCGTCGACCTCCACATCCTCGTCTTCCCAGTCCGACGACTCGTAGGCGTAGTACTGGTAGAGGTTGCGGATCAGGTCCTGGTGTTCAGGGCCGGTCTGCACCAGCTGGATGGAAAGGTCGTTCATGGTCAGGGCTCGCGGGGAAGCGGAAGAGGGCGCGTGACCGCCATTGTCGCGCATTTCCGCGTGGGCGTGCTGATCGCGCCCCGGGCGGTGCCGGCCGGCATTCTGCGCTGGATGGCGCTTCTCCGGTCCTGCTGATCGTTGGCGTGCCCTGCTGCCTGCGCCGGCGGAGGCCGCAGAGCATGCAGTGCAGTCCCGACTCAGGGCTTCGGCCTGCCTTCCAGGCGCGGGCTCCAGTCTTCCACTGCACCATTCTCCAGGCGCCGCGACAGGGTGCGGCGCCAGTTCGGCGGCAGCGGCAGCTCCAGGCATTCGCGCAGCACACTCACGTCCACTGCTTTGTCGAACAGCACGGCGCAGAGCCGTTGCAGCGACCACTCGGCATGGGGCCGCTCGACCAGTTCCAGCGTCGCTCCGGCGGCCACCGTGCCTTCCTCCAGTACGCGGTAGTACCAGCCGGTGCGCCCGGATTCCTGCACCCGCAGCGCCATCTGCGCCACGTCGAAGCGGTCGTTGAGCTTCCAGCAGGGCATGCGTCCCTGGGACACCTCCAGCAAGGCCGTGCCGGCGCGGATGCGGTCGCCCAGGCAGAGGTCCGCTTCGGTCCAGCCGGTGGTGCTGAAGTTCTCGCCGAACGCACCGGGCTTGCCCAGCAGCGGGTGCTCGCCCAACTCGGTGGCCCAGTCCGCATAGTGCTCGCGGGGATAGTGGTGGATGGCCTTCTCGAGTCCGCCGTGGACGCGCAGGTCGCCTTGCTCGTCGCTTTCCAGCCCGAGCGTGGTCACCGCCAGGGCGCCCAGACGCGGCTGCTTGGCGATGGCGCTGCGCGAGCCGGGTCGGGTGAAGGGTACCGCCCGACCAGTGAGGAGGGCGTCGAGGGAAACGGCGGAAAGACTCATGATGGATTCTCGATTTTGATGGTATCGATCAAAAACTACCTGGACAAAATCTGCCAGGAGGTTAGGCTCTGTCAATGTTTCGATTCGATACCAGATGGTATTCCCGTTCGATTTCACGAGTGCCCGCCATGCACAAGTACCGCCTGATCATCCATCGCCACGGCCAGTTGCTCGGCCATTTCGATTCCGACCTGCCCTGGGCCCGCGATGCGGTTCGCGCTATCGCGCAGAGCTTGGATGGGCAGCATTTCGACCTGGAGCTGCAGGTGGCCGACAGCGAGCGCCGCCTGCTGGAAAGCTCGCCAGCCGGCCTCAAGGTGCTGGCCAGTGAGCCGTTGTTCCGCCCGGTGCCGCTGGACGCCTTGTAGAACACGACGCAGCAGGAGCATGTGCTTTTCGTAGGAGCGAGCTTGCTCGCGAACAGGCTTCCCGGCGGCACCGGAGTCATGCGGGTTCGCGAGCAAGCTCGCTCCTACAGCTAGGATTGGCGTAGGAGCGGACTCTGTCCGCGATAGATTCACAGCCCGCTCCATCCCAAGGGCGGATAACCGTGCCAGGGACGCGATGAGGTGTCACGCAGGACGCGCGGAATTGTCCGGCGAATCGTCTGGAATGGGCTTTACTGAAGGGTTTTCGCTGTGACCGGACGCCATCAGGCCACTTGGAGGGGCGCCGGTCGACGGCCTGACCCACGAAGAAACTGACGTTCATCGCGCTGGGCGTTGCCCGCCGAGCGCGATGCCGACTGAGGAGCATTCCATGCAATACCGTTACCTGGGCCGCAGCGCCCTGAAAGTCTCGCCCCTGTGCCTGGGGGCGATGATGTTCGGCGGCGAGACCGACGAGCCGACCTCGCGCCGCATCATCGACAAGGCCTTCGAGCAGGGCGTCAACTTCCTCGACACCGCCGACGTCTACCACAAGGGCCGCTCCGAAGAGGTGGTGGGCCGCGCGGTGGCCGCCCGGCGCGATGACTGGGTGATCGCGAGCAAGTTCGGCAACGCCCTGGGCGATGGCCCGAACCACCGCGGCCAGTCGCGCAAGTGGATCTACCAGTCGGTAGAGGACAGCCTGCGCCGGTTGGGCACCGACTACCTGGACATCCTCTACTTCCACCGCACCGACGTCGATGCGCCGCTGGAAGAGGGCCTGCGCGCGGTGGGCGAGCTGATCCGCCAGGGCAAGGTGCGCTATTACGGGCTGTCCAACTTCCGTGGCTGGCGCATTGCCGAAGTCGTGCGCCTGGCCGACCAGTTGGGCATTGACCGGCCCATCTGCAGCGAGCCGCTGTACAACCTGGTGGACCGCACCGCCGAGGTCGAGCAGCTGCCGGTCGCCGGCCACTTCGGCATCGGCGTGGTCCCCTACAGTCCGCTGGCCCGTGGCGTGCTCACCGGCAAGTACCGCCCCGGCGCGGAGCCCCCGGCGGACTCCCGCGTCGGTCGTGGCGACAAGCGCATCCAGCAGACCGAATGGCGCCCCGAATCGCTGCAGATCGCCCAGCGCATCGCCGAGCACGCCGCGGCTCGGGGCACCACGCCGGCCGCTTTCGCCCTGGCCTGGGTGCTGCACAACCCGCTGGTCAGCTCGCTCATCGCCGGCCCGCGCACCGAGGAGCACTGGGATGGCTACCTGCCGGCGCTGGACCTCAGGCTGACCGCCGAGGACGAAGCTTTCGTGGACGCCCTGGTGCCGCCCGGCCATGCCTCCACCCCCGGCTACAGCGACCCCGCCTATCCCGTCGAAGGCCGCCCGGCCCGCCGCTGAAATCCATTCATTCGAAGCGTCAGGAGCCCTACCGATGAAGACCCTTGGATACGCCGCGCAGAATCCGCAGGACCCGCTCGGCCCGTTCACTTTCGAGCGCCGCTCGCTGCGCGACAACGACGTGGCAATGGACGTCCTCTACTGCGGCGTCTGCCACTCCGACCTGCATCAGGCCCGCAACGACTGGGGCTTCAGCCGCTACCCGATGGTGCCGGGCCACGAGATCGTCGGGCGGGTCACCGCCGTCGGGCCTAAGGTGACGCGCTACCAGGTCGGCGACGCCGTGGCGGTGGGCTGCATGGTGGATTCCTGCCAGGAGTGCGACCAGTGCCGCAAGGGCGAGGAACAGCTATGCCGGCAGGGCAACACCCAGACTTACAACGGCGTCGATCGCGTGACCCGCGAAGCGACCCAGGGCGGCTACTCGAAGCACCTGGTGGTACGCGAGGAATTCGTCCTGCGCGTGCCGGACGGCCTGGACCTGAGCAAGACCGCGCCGCTGTTGTGCGCCGGCATCACCACCTATTCGCCGCTGCGCACCTGGAACGTCGGGCCGGGCAGCCGCGTAGGCGTGGTCGGCCTCGGCGGATTGGGGCACATGGCGGTGAAGCTGGCAGTTGACCTGGGCGCCACCGTCACGGTGCTCAGCCGCACGGCGGACAAACGCAGCGATGCCGTGGAGCTGGGCGCCGATGCGCTGCTGGTGTCTTCCGACCCTCAGGCGATGAAGGCGGCGGCCAACAGCTTCGACCTGATCATCGACACCGTCCCCGTGAAGCATGACCTGAAGCCCTACATGCCGCTGCTGGATATCGACGGCACCCTGGTGATGGTCGGGCAGGTCGGCCCCATCGACGGGTTCAGCAGCATCCCGCTGCTGCTCGGCCGCCGGCGCATCGCCGGCTCGCCCATCGGCGGCATCGCCGAAACCCAGGAGATGCTTGATTTCTGCGGCAAGAAAAACATCCTGCCGGAGTGCGAGATCATCCGCATGGACGAGATCAACCAGGCCTACGAGCGCATGGAGCGTTCCGACGTGCGCTACCGCTTCGTCATCGATCTGGCCACTCTTTGAAGCCGTTTGCCGGGCGCGCCAGGCGCCCGGCTTTCTCTGCTGTAGCCGAGACTACAGCGTGACCACCACCTTGCCGAACTGCTGGCTGGACTCCAGGTAGCGATAGGCCTCGACTATGTCGTCGAAGGCAAAGGCGCGGGCAATCACCGGCCGCAGCGAGCCGTCGGCCAGTCCGTCGATAATGAACGCCTTGGCGGCCTGCAGGCGCTCCGCGTCTTCCAGCACTTCATAGACGCGATAGCCACGCAGGACCAGCGAGCGGCTGAGCACCTCGAACAGCGGGAAGGGCGTGGCTTCGGGGCTCAGGCCGCCGTATTCGATGAGGATGCCGCCCTCCGCCATGGCGGCGGTCAGCGCTTCGAAGATCGGGCCGCCCACCGGGTCGAACACCACCCGTGCACCTGCCGCGCCGGTGATCTCGAGCAGGCGCGAGCGCAGGTCCTCTTCCTCGCTGGCGATCACCTGGTCTGCACCTGCCTGCAGCAGCGCATCGCGCTTGGCCGAACGGCGGGTTACGGCGATGGGTACCGCGCCGACTCGCCGGGCGATCTGGATGGCCGCCAGGCCAACGCTGCTGGATGCCGCAGTGATGACGACGAAATCTCCCTCGCGCAGTCCTGCCACCTGGACCAGCGCGCCATAGGCAGTGAGGTACTGCATCCAGGTGGCGGCGGCGTCCGCCCAGGATTGGCCTGGTGGGTTCTTCACCAGACGGCTCTGCGGAACGACCAGTTGCTCGGCATGGGTCGGCTGTTCACGCATGGAGGTCGGCGGCAGGACACTCACCGCATCCCCCGCTGCGAATCCGCGCACCTGGCTACCCACTGCCTCGATCACGCCGGTGGCTTCCAGGCCAAGACCGGAGGGCAGTTGCGGGCTTTCGATATAGCGATCGGTGCGCAGCAACGCCTCGGCGCGGTTCAGGCCCAGGGCCTTGACCCGGATGCTCACTTCCTCCGGGCCCGGCTGGCGGACTTCCACCGGGTCGATGCGCAGGACTTCGGGACCGCCGATCCGATGAAAGCGGACCGCACGTGCCATGACTCTTTCCATGTGATGCTCCTATACGAAAGTGATTCGACGCAAACGGACTATCCGATCTGGGAATAGCCGGATAAATGGCGTATAGAAGCAGTCAGTCGAAAGCAGGAGTTTCGAATGGATCGCCTGACCAGCATGGCGGTGTTCGTTCGCGCGGTGGACCTGGGGTCCTTTGCCGCAGCGGCGGACGCGCTGGAAATGTCCGCGCCCATGGTGGGCAAGCATGTGCGTTTTCTCGAGGATCGCCTGGGCGCCCAACTGCTGGTGCGCAGCACGCGCCGGCAGAGCCTGACCGAGGCCGGGCGCATCTACTACGAGCGTTGTCGTGCGCTGCTGGCTGATGCAGAGGCAGCGGACATCCTCGCCGCGGGTGAAGTCGCCGAGCCGCGGGGCCGCTTGCGGGTGGCCATGCCGGTGCACTTCGGGCGTCGCTGTGTGGCGCCGGTTCTGCTGGAACTGGCGCAGCGCTACCCGCAACTGGAGCTGGACCTGCGCTTCAGCGACCGCCTCACCGACCTGGCCGAAGAGCAGATCGACCTGGCCATCCGCACCGGCGAGCCGCAACCCCGGGAGGGTGTCATTGCGCGCCGAATCGGCCGGCAGCGCATGGTGGTCTGCGCTGCGCCAGGGTACCTGGCTGGGCAGGGGCGCCCGCGAAGCATCGAAGAGCTGGCCGCGCATCAGGTCCTGGTCTACCACCGTTCCGGGCGGATCAATCCCTGGCTGTTCCCGCGGGACAGGCAGCCGCCAGTGGAATTCGCGCCGAACTCGCGGCTGCGTTTCGATGACCTGGCGGCCATCGCCGATGCTGCGATAAGGGGCCTGGGCCTTGCCTGGCTGCCCTACTGGCTGGTGCGCGAAGCCATGGAGCAGGGCGCGCTGGAGGACGCGCTGCCGAGCGAGCCCGGCTTCCTCTACGACGTGCATGCGACCTGGCTGCAGACCGCGCAATTGCCGCGCAAGGTGCGCCTGGCGATCGACGCGTTGATCGAGGTGATCCCCGGCCTAGTGATGCCGGGGCTGGCGCAGTAGGGCGGCGCTGGCGTCCGCCGGGAAGGATCAGCGTGCCGGTGTCAGGTGCAGCACGCGGTCGCGCCCGCCTTCGGCAAGCAGATAGCCGCCCTTGCCATCGGGCACGATGGACTGCGGCGCCTTGAGGAACGAGAGGATGGTGCGCGGTTCGCCCTTGCCGTCCCAGAGCAGCAGGCGTGCGCGGTGGGTGGAATCCTCGCTGATCCACAGCCCGCGTTCGTCGCACATCAGGAAGGTGGGCTTGTTCAGCCCGGACAGCAGGACCGGGTCCTTGCCGTCTTCGCTGAACCGGTGCACCAGGCCCTTTTCCTTTGCCGAGTAGAGCAGGTTGCCATCGGTGCAGCGGGTGATGGACTCGGTTTCCTGCAGGTGCTCGCGCAGGACCGTCAGCTCGCCATCGCTCCAGCGATAGCGCAGCAGGCGGCCGTTGTCGTGGCTGTCCTCGATGGCATAGAGATAGTCGCCGTCATTCCACAGGCCCTGCACGGAATTCCCCATGAACAGGTCGCTGACCTTGCCATCCTTGAGCAACTGCACGGGGCGGTTGTCGGTTTCCTGGCTGAACACCCAGCCGCCCTGCGCGGCGATCATGCCGTCCGGTTTCGACAGGCCATCGATCATCACCCGCCGTTTACCGTCGGTGGCGATGTGCAGGATGTTGCCCTTGTCCTTCCTGAGCTCCTGGCTGACCAGCAGGCCGCCATCGGGAAGTGGCACCAGCGAGGCGGCCTTCTGCACGTCCTCGTGGAGGACCTCGTAGGACCAGCCATCGGCGCTCTGCACCGGATAGAAGTCCTGCCAGACGAAGAAACCGACGGCGCAGGCGATGAGCAGGCCGGCGGTGGTCAGGGCGGCGCGGAAGGCGGAACGGCCGGGCGAGCGGGCGGAAGGCTGGGACATGGATCGATCGCCAAAACAGGGGGAGGGGACACTGGCATCCAGCGTGGGATCGGCGAGTTAACCAGACAGTTCAGCGTGAGGCCAGCGCTCGAACGGGTGATCGAGGTCACGCTCATGCAGTGCCTGATGCTGCGGCGGACGGGCGAACGCCGGAATCTGGGCTGGGTAATGCCAGGAACCGAGCCAATAACCGCTGAACGCGCAAAGTTGCGCTGCGTTTACAGACATTCCTGTATGCGGGAGAAATGGGAAGCAACGCTGATGGCCATTGGCCTACAATTGCCGCGTCCTTTGCTGAGGACAATCCAGACGGCTGCTGCGGACAGGAAGTCCGTAGCGGCCGTTTTCTTATCCGGGCCCATTACGCCGGGCGTATCGCCTGTACCGCTTCCAGCTTCTGCAGGCGCAAGGGCCCGCCGCGCAGGAAGCTGCCGACCTGGCCGGCATCCATCGGCCTGCCGAACAGATAGCCCTGCGCACAGTCGCACTCCAGTTGCTGCAACTGGCGAAGCTGAGCGGCGTTCTCCACTCCCTCGGCAATCACCCGCAACCCCAGCTTACGCCCCAGCGCCAGGGCGTTGCGCAGCACGATCAGGCGGCGCGGGTCGCCATTGTTCAGGTCGGCCAGCAGGTGGCGGTCGAGCTTCATCTCGGTGAAGGGCAGCTCCATCAGGCGCTGCAGGGTGGAATGGCCGCAGCCGAAGTCGTCGATGGCCAGGCCGCAACCCAGCAGGCGCAGGCGCAGGACGTTCTCCAGGCTCAGCGACGGCGCATGCAGCGGCGAATTCTCGGTCAGCTCGAAGGTGATGCGCCTGGGATCGATCCGCAGTGCGTGCAGAGTGCGCTCCACGGTGGCGGCGAAGCCGGTCTGGGCAATCTGCTCGGCTTCCAGGTTGAAGGACAGCTTCAGATCGGTATTGCCCTGGGCGCGCAGCGCTTCGACAGCCTGGCTCATGAGCTCGAAGAGCATCCCGTCGAGCTTCCCCGCGCGCCGCAGCCCCGGCAGGAACTCATCGGGAGAAAGCACGCCGGCGTCCTCGAGTTGCCAGCGCGCCAGCACCTCGAATCCGTAGACCTGGGCGGTAGCCACGCAGACCTTGGGCTGCAAGTAGGCGCGCAATTGACCCCGCGCCGGCAGGTTGGTGGTTTCGCCATCTTCACCCGGCGTGCTCTCGCCCAGCGGCAGGCCAAGCTGCGCCTCCCTGGGCTGAAAGTCGGCCAGCAGCGCACGCAGGCGCTCCAGCGTCGCTGCCTCGTTGCCCAGCCAGAACACCTTCATGCCCTGCAATTGCAGCAGGTGGGCGAGGGCGCTCCAGGTGCCCGGCGCCATTTCCCCGCTGACCACTACGCCGTGGGCGAGGCGCTCGCGGGCCACAGTCTGCAGAAATTCCAGCCGGGCCACCGGGTCGATGCGTACATCGCAGATCAGCAGGTGCACGCCGCCCTGGCTGCGCAGCCGGTCCAGTGCGAACGCGTTGCTGGAAACCTCCGACAGGAAGCTGTAGCCCAGGTGGTGCAACGCGGTGACGGCTGTGGAGCGGTGCAGGCCCGAGGCCTGTAGCACCAGCGCGGAGAGCGGAGACATGGCGTGTTCTCATGGTGTTTGCCCGATGCATTCTCAAAAATCGCTTCCTGTCTGTGAGGAGGAGGATTCCAGTTCTGCTGTCAGGGAAATCCCATGGAGAAGCGCAGCGGCTCTCCGTGAGATCCGGCGACATCCTCCGCGACCCCGTGGGCTCTGGGCTGCGCCTCCGGTTCGAACACCGGTGAAACCCCGGGTCGACCTGCGTGGTCCCAGCTGTTAGGGTCCTTGTGCTCCCTTTCACGTCCGCGCCGGCTACCCACGGCCGCGCGGCACGCCCTGAACATGGAGAAATGGCTCATGTCACGTCCCGTATCCGGGGGACCTGTCGACACCGCCATGGTCCCGCAAAGCGAGGCCTCAGCCACGGCGCTGCTGAACCTCTGGCTCAGCCGACCTCAGCAGACCGCACTGTTTCTGGATGTCGACGGAACCCTTCTGGACATCGCCGAATCACCCGACGCGGTCGTCGTACCGCCCGGGCTGCTCGATGCGCTCACGCACCTGCATCGTGGACTTGGCGGTGCCCTGGCCCTGATCAGCGGCCGCCCGGTCGAAGAACTCGACCGGCTCTTCCAACCCTTGCGCCTCGCCGCCAGCGGCGGCCACGGCGCGCACTGGCGCGAGACCGGCGACAGCCCCTTGCGCCGCACTGCCAAGGACCTGCCCACCAGCGTGCGGTTGCAGTTGGACGGCCTGGTCAGGCGGCATCCCGGCGTCCTGGCCGAGGACAAGGGCAGCAGCTACGCGCTGCATTACCGCTCCGCCCCCTCGCTCGCCGCGGATCTGCGTGTGGAACTGCAAGCGTTGCTGCGCACGCCGGAAGGCGCCGGGCTGCGATTGCTCAATGGCAAGCAGGTCTACGAAGTCGTTTGTTACGGCGTCGACAAGGCCCGGGCGATCCAGCGGCTGCTGGACACACCGGGCTTCGCCGGGCGCCTGCCGCTGTACATCGGCGACGACGTCACCGACGAGCCCGCCATCGCCCTGATGCCGACCCTGGGGGGGCTCGGGCTCTCCGTGGGGCGCGCATTGCCCGGAGCCAGCGCGGTATTCGGCGATGCGCAGCAGGTCCGTGCAGCACTGATACAAGCAGGAGGAAATCACCGATGACGAACCGGCACGAAGGTGCTCTGGAACTGGGCCTGATCGGCAACTGCCGGGTGGCCGCCCTGGTCAACCCGCAGGCACGGCTGGTCTGGTGGTGCTACCCGAATTTCGACAGCGATCCGGTCTTCTCCCGGCTGCTGGCCGGCGACGACGAGAAGGGCTTTGCCGACGTGGTGCTGGAAAACCAGGTCAGCAGCACGTCCGACTACCAGCGCAACACGGCGATCATTACCACCGTGCTGCGCGACGACAATGGCGCCGCGGTGCGCATCACCGATTTCGCCCCGCGCTTCCTCGAACACGGCCATGTCTATCGCCCGGCGCAGCTTTGCCGGCTTATCGAACCCATCGAGGGCGTGCCGAAGATCACCCTGCGCGTCCGCCCGACCCATGGCTACGGCAAGCCCGGCAAGGGCACGGCCGGCTCCAGCCATATCCGCTATCTGGAAGGCGAGGAGCCGCTGCGCCTGACCACCGACGCCCCCCTGGCGTACATCCAGCACGAGACGCCGTTTGCCCTGCGCCACCCGGTGAGCCTGGTGATCGGCCTCGACGAGCCGCTGGGCAATGCGCCTGGCGAGGTGGTCCGCGACTATCTCAAGCGCACCCAGAACCACTGGCACGACTGGGTACGTGGCCTGGCCATCTGCTTCGAATGGCAACAGGTGGTGATCCGCTCGGCCATCACCCTGAAACTGTGCAATTTCGAGGACACCGGGGCGATCATCGCCGCTGCCACCACCTCGGTGCCGGAAGCGCCGGATTCGCAGCGCAACTGGGACTACCGCTACTGCTGGTTGCGCGATGCCTATTTCGTGATCCTCGCGCTCAATCGCCTGGGTGCCACTCGGACCATGGAGGGCTACCTCGACTTCATCACCACCGTGGCCAGTGGCGACGCCGAACTCAAGCCGCTGTACGGGATCATTCCCAACCAGGACCTCAGCGAACGCATCGAGCCGGACCTCGCCGGCTTCCTCAACCACGCCCCGGTGCGCGTCGGCAACCAGGCCGTGGAACAGAACCAGCACGACATGTTCGGCTCGGTGGCCCTGGCGGTGCTGCAGAGCTTCGTCGACGATCGCCTGCCGAATCCCAGCAGCGAAGGCATGCTGCAGTTGCTGGAAAACCTCGCCGCCAAGGCCCTGCATGCAGCCTTCGAGCCGGACGCCGGCATCTGGGAGTACCGTGGCCGGCAGCGCATTCACACCCATTCCGCGCTGCTCTGCTGGGTCGCCTGTGACCGCGTCGCGCGCATCTCCCGGCGTCTGGGCCGAAGCGAGGAGGCCGGTGCCTGGATGGACAAGGCGGCGAACCTGCGCGAGCGCATCCTCGCTGAGGCGTGGAGCGAGAAGAAGCAGTGCTTCACCGGCGCCTTCGGGCATGACGACCTCGACGCCAGCGTGCTGCTGATGAACGAGTTGGGGATCATCGAGGCCGATGATCCGCGCTTCATCGCCACCGTCGAGTGCATCGGCCGCGAACTCAACGTCCACGGGCAGATGCTGCGCTACGTCGCGGCGGATGATTTCGGCGTGCCGGAAACGGCTTTCCTGGTGGTCAAGTTCTGGTACCTCGACGCCCTGGCCGCCATCGGCCGTACCGACGAGGCGCGCCAGCTGTTCGAGGAGCTGATCGCCGCACGCAACCGTTACGGGCTTCTCTCCGAGGACCTGCATCCGCACACCGGGGAATTGTGGGGGAACATCCCGCAGACTTATTCGATGGCCGGGCTGATCAACTCCGCCATGCGCCTTTCCATCGGTTGGGAGGAAGGCCTATGCCGCGCCTCGTGGTGATCTCCAACCGGGTCGCGATCCCCGACGAGAACGGCCCGGCGCCGGGCGGGCTGGCCGTGGCGGTCGAGGCCGCGATGCGCCACCGCCAGGGCATCTGGTTCGGCTGGAGCGGTGAGAAGGCCGAGGAACCCGGCCCTCCCACCGTGGTCCAGCGCGATAACCTGCAGTACGTTCTCACCGACCTGCATCCGCAGGACTTCGACGAGTACTACAACGGATTCGCCAACCGAGTGCTCTGGCCCATCCTGCATTACCGGGTGGACCTGGCGGAGTTCAACGAGGCCGACTTCGGCGGCTACCGGCGGGTCAACGAGTTCTTCGCCGAGCGCCTGAGCCCGCTGCTGGAGGACGATGACGTCCTCTGGGTCCACGATTACCATCTCATTCCCCTGGCCTCGGCCCTGAGGCAGCGCGGCCACGCCAACCGCATCGGCTTCTTCCTGCACATCCCGATGCCGCCGGCGGACCTCATCACCGCGCTGCCGCACCACGACGAACTGTTCCGCGCGCTGACCCAGTACAACCTGATCGGTTTCCAGACCGAGAACGACGCGAGCAACTTCGCCCGCTACCTGACCCGCGTGGTCGGCGCGGCGACGCCCGATGGCCGGCGTTATCACCTGGAGGACCAGCATTTTCGCGTCGGCGTGTTCCCGGTGGGCGTGGATGCTGCGGGCTTCCGCCGCCTGGCCGAGGAATCTGCGCAGAGCCAGGCCGCGCAGGACCTGCGTGACAGCCTCGGCGAGCGCGCGCTGATGGTCGGCGTGGACCGGCTCGACTATTCCAAGGGCATCGTCAATCGGCTCGACGGCTACGAGCGGTTCCTGGAGCGCAACCCGGACTGGCACAACCGCGTCACCTGCCTGCAGATATCACCGGGCAGCCGCCAGGACATCCCCGAGTACGTGGATATCGACTCCGCCGTGAGCGCCCGGGTAGGGCACATCAACGGGCGTTTCGGCGGCGTGTCCTGGGTGCCTCTGCGCTACGTGGCGCGCAATCACCAGCGCGCGGATATCGCCATGGTCATGCGCCACGCGCGGATCGGCCTGGTGACGCCGCTGCGTGACGGCATGAACCTGGTGGCCAAGGAATTCATCGCAGCGCAGGACCCGGACGATCCCGGCGTGCTGATCCTTTCCCAGTTCGCCGGCGCCGCTGCGGAGCTGGGCGGTGCGCTGATCGTCAATCCGCATGACCGCGATGCGCTGGCTGACGCCATGCTGCAGGCCCTGCGCATGCCGCTCAAGGAGCGCCAGGCGCGCCATCGGGACATGTACGCCGTGTTGGAGGCCAATGACATCCGCTTCTGGGGGCCGAGCTTCATCGATGCGCTGACACGGCCGGGCAGGGCGCTGAACTGGCTGTCGAACCATTACCTGAGTCACTGACGCGCGCTGGTTGGCAGCGGTCGCGAGCAAGCTCGCCCCTGCAGTTCGCCTCAGGCTCCGGAGTGTTCTTGTAGGAGCGAGCTTGCTCGCGAACCGCCAGGGCTGCTCCCACCTGCGTAAAAAAGCGATCGCAGGGCGGATACGCGCCAGCGTTATCCGCCTAAGGTTGAAGCCGGTGCCGGCTGGTGCGCGCCGCGGGCCAGGAAATGCAAAACCCCGCCAATGCGGGGTTTTCTTCATGCATCTACAGGTTCAGGACGCCGGCTTCTTGCCTTCGGACTTCGCCCATTGCGATTTCCGCTCGACCTTCACTGCCAGTTGGCCAACGGGGATTTCCTGGATCTCGCCACCCTGGGAGAGGAAAGCGGCAATCTTTTCATCGAGCTCCGAACGTTCGCGAATCGGCTGTGAATCAGTCATGAAATCACCTTTGCGTTGGGCGCCAAACCGGCTCCGCCAGCCTACACGTCTTTTGCGTATTTGGCCGGGATAGCTCGACCATTTGTCAAAATCACCACGGGTCGTTAAAAAAAGCTATGAATTAGCGCCAAACCTTGTATTCTGCATGGGCTGCCTGCCCAGTAACGAGTTCCGCGACTTGATGTTCTTCTACAAGATGCTCCATCTCCTCGGCACCTCTTCACTACGCATTCAGCTCATCGCCGGTCGGCATTCGGCCGGCCTTTAGCATTCTTTTAGGAGACAACGTCATGTCCGATCGTCAAAACGGCATCGTCAAGTGGTTCAACGCTGAGAAGGGCTTCGGCTTCATCACCCCGGAAAGCGGCCCGGACGTATTCGTTCACTTCCGTCAGATCGAAGGCAACGGCTACAAGTCCCTCGACGAAGGCCAGAAGGTCAGCTTCGTTGTGACTGCCGGCCAGAAAGGCCCGCAAGCTGAACAAGTTCGCGCTGTCTAATCGACATCGCTGACGAAAGAAGCCCCGCTTAGGCGGGGCTTTTTTTTGCCTGCGATTTGGCCCCGCTGATTCATTCGGATGCGCAAACGAAAACGCCCGGTGCAGTGCACCGGGCGTTTTTCGTGGCTGGGCGCT
Source organism: Pseudomonas sp. Pseusp97 (assembly GCF_047304025.1). Taxonomy (NCBI): domain Bacteria; kingdom Pseudomonadati; phylum Pseudomonadota; class Gammaproteobacteria; order Pseudomonadales; family Pseudomonadaceae; genus Pseudomonas; species Pseudomonas sp. Pseusp97. The sequence goes on from NZ_JBGLYK010000005.1 coordinate 65,431, forward strand.
GCGCGCTCAGGTCATTCCTGCTGCGGGTCGAACTGCTTGTCGCGGATCAGCAGGGCAGGGATCACGCCGCAGATGAAGTACGCCGCGCCCATCACCAGGAAGCCCGCGCCGATGGACATCTGCGTGGCGAGGAAGCCGATCACCGCCGGGGCGATGGCTGCGCCGATGCGGCCGATGTTGTACGCGCCGCCCACTGCCGTGCCACGGAACGCCGCGGCGAAGCTCTCGGTCATGTAGGTCGCGTTCACGCCGTACGGGATGCCGTAGAGGAAGCCGAACACCACCAGCATCCAGAGAATGTTCTCGGGGCTGTGGAACAGCACGATCACCGGCAGGAACACGGCAGTGCCCAGGGCACCGAAGGAGAACACGGTGCGGCGTCCGAACCAGTCGGCGGCGACGCCGGCCAGCACCTTGCCGAGGATCATCGCGGCGTAGGTGCCCACCAGGTACGAGGTCATGGCCTTGAAGTTCATGCCCATCTCGGTTTCCAGGTACGACGGCATCCAGTTGTTCACGCCGTAGTAGCCGAACTGCAGGAAGCCGGCGGTCAGCGCCCAGAACAGGAGCATGCGGCTGGCCTTCGGGTCGCTGAAGATCTGCTTGAAGGCATTCTGCCGGGGCGCGGCGGGCTGGCTCGAAGGGCCGGCGGCCTTGCGCTGCTGGCGTTCCGCCTGCGCCTGGACCCAGGCGGCGGGTTCGGGGATCAACTTGCGCATGGCCACCGCCAGCACCACCGGGATGATGGCGATGTAGAACAGGTAGCGCCAGCCGTGGTCCGGCAGGATCCAGCCGGCCAGCAGGGTGGCGACTATGTAGCCGACCGACCAGCCGGCCTGCAGGGTGCCGAGTACGGTAGTGCGGTACTTGGTCGGCACGTATTCGGCCATCAGCGTGTTGCAGGCCACATACAGGGCGCCGAGGCCCAGCGAGGCGACGAAGCGCGCGGCGGCGAACTGCCAGTAATTGTGGGTCAGCCCGAGGACGGCGGTGCCGACGGAGAACAGCACGATGGTCCAGACCACGGTCTTCACCCGGCCGAAGCGGTCGCAGGCCCAGCCGCCGTAGATGCCGCCGAAAGCCATGCCGGCCAGGGTGACGCTGCCCAGGCTGCCGGCCTGGAGGTTGCTCAGGCCGAACTCGGCCTTGAGGCTGGTGAGGCTGTAGGAGAGGAGCATCAGGTCTGCGCCATCGATCAGCAGGCCGATGAAGCAGAAGGCGAAGACCAGGACCCAGGTCCTGTTCTGGGTGGCGGCGCTCGCGGCCGGTGCGGAAGCAGTGTTTTCCATGAACGAATTACCTGTTGTAGTTGTTGGCGGGGCGGTTGGCCGACCCTCGGTAAGCGTGCGTGCGAGTCCTGCCGGCGGGCGCGTGGTGCGTGGCCACGCGCCGCCGAATTGGCTACCTCAGAGCTGAAGTTTCAGGGCTGAGGGCTCAGGACTGGGCTTCGCGGATCATGTTGCGGGCGATGATCACCTGCTGGATCTGGGTGGTGCCCTCGTAGAGTCGGAACAGGCGGACGTCGCGGTAGAAGCGCTCGATGGCGTACTCGCTGACGTAGCCGGCGCCGCCGTGGATCTGCACACAGCGGTCGGCCACGCGGCCACACATCTCGGTGGCGAACATCTTCGCGCAGGAGGCCTCGGTGCTGACGTTGCGCCCTTCATCGCGCTTGCGCGCGGCGTCCAGCACCATGCAGCGGGCGGCGTAGATCTCGGCCTTGCAGTCGGCGAGCATCGCCTGGATCAGCTGGAACTCGGCGATCGGCTGGCCGAACTGCTTGCGCTCCAGGGCGTATTGCAGCGCGTCCGCGAGCATGCGCTCGGCGGCGCCGACGCTCAGTGCGGCGATGTGCAGGCGGCCCTTGTCGAGTACCTTCATGGCGGTCTTGAAACCCACGCCCTCGACGCCGCCGATCAACTGGGTGGCGGGGATGCGCACGTTGTCGAAGATCACGTCGCTGGTGTGGGCGCCTTTCTGGCCCATCTTGTGGTCCGGCTTGCCCAGGGAGATGCCCGGGGTGCCGCGCTCGACGATGAAGGCGCTGATGCCGCCGGAGCCCTTGATCGCCGGGTTGGTGCGCGCCATCACGGTGTAGATGCCGGCATGCGGGGCGTTGGTGATGAAGCGCTTGGTGCCGTTGAGCACGTAGAAATCGCCATCGCGCACCGCGGTGGTTTTCAGCGAGGCGGCGTCGGAGCCCGAGTCCGGCTCGGTCAGGCAGAAGGCGCTGAGCAGTTCGCCGCTGGCGAGTTTGGGCAGGTAGTGGGCCTTCTGCTCCGGCGTGCCATCGATCAGGATGCCGATGGAGCCGATGCCGTTGTTGGTGCCGATGTAGGAGCGGAAGGCGGGGGAGGTGCGACCGAGTTCGAAGGTGATGTTCACCTCTTCTTCCATGGTCACGCCCAGGCCGCCGAACTCCTCGGGGATGGTCAGGCCGAACAGGCCCATCTCGCGCATCTGCTCGATGATGTCCTGCGGGATCGCGTCGGTCTCGGCGACTTCGTTTTCCCGCGGGATCAGCACTTCGCCGACGAACTGGTGGATGGAATCCAGAAGTATCTGCAGCGTTTCTGGGTCTCGGATCATGTGCACTCCTCAAAAGGCCCGCGAGCGGGCCAGTCTGGCGAGGCACCGTCACCCGAGATTCAGCGAGCGGCGGCACCTATGTTGTTGACCATGTTGATCAGACGGGGCCCGATGTCGTCCTCGAGCTTCTCGCGGGGCAGCTGGAAGCTCGGGCCGCCGCAGTTGAAGGCCAGCAGGCCGTACTGCGGATGTACCAAGGGCACGGCGACGGAATTGACGTCGCGGTGCCATTCGCCGATCGACAGGCAGTAGCCGTAATCGGTGAAGTCCCTGAAGGCACGGTCCAGACCCTTGCGGATGGCCGGCCAGTTTTCCGGTTCGCGTTGGCGAATATGGTCGAGCAGGAATTCCCGCTCGTTCTCCGGCATCGCCGCGAGGCACGCGCGGCCCACCGAACTCGCCGCCAGCGGCAGGTAACTGCCGATCTGCCGGCGCATCGTCATGTTTCCCTGTCCCTGCACGACGTCCACGTAGACCATCTGCAGGCGGTCGCGGGCGGCCATGGCCACCGCCGCCTGGGCGTGGTTGGCCAACTCCTCCATCAGCGGATGGGCCACCGCGCGGATCGACAGGTTCGACAGCATCGCGTAGCCGAAACCCAGCACGCCGACGTCCAGCTGGTACTTGCCCGAGTGCATCTCGCGCTTCAGGCAACCCAGGCGCATGAGGGTGTTGGTCAGGCGCGTCACGGTCGGCTTGGGCAGGTCGGTCTTGCGGGCCAGGTCCTGGTTGCTCAGCACGTTTTCCCGTGGCGTGAAGCAACGCAGGATTTCCAGGCCACGAGCCAGGGCCGTCACGAACTGGCCGCTGTTTTCCTCTTCGCTCAGTGCCGTGGCCGGGTCATACAGTCCCCGTTCCAGCAGGCCGATCTCGCCTTCGTTTTTCGTCGGCGCAGCCGAGTCCATCTCCGTCTTGTTGCGGCGCATGGTAGAACCCCTATTCACGGAAAATCAATAAAATAAAATACAGTTTCGTCAGGCGAAATTGTAATGAGTCTGAATCAGTTAGTACAGGAGTGCCCTGAAAAATATTCAAAGCCTCGTAATTAAAGGCTTTGACAAGGTATGTCGATCTTCACCGTTTACAGGCTGGACGGGGTGTCACTATGATGAAATCGAAATACGGAATGTAGTTTCGTCAGGCGAAACAAGTATGAGGTCAAAGCTCCAATGAATACCAGCGTGGTTCATCTCGATATCCAGGCCAATGGCGTGGCGGTCGTCCGCATCGACCGTCCGCAAGCCAAGAACGCTTTGAATGCTGCCGTGCGCCAGCAACTGGCCGAGCACTTCCGTGCCCTGAGCGATAACCGCGACGTTCGCGCGGTGGTGCTTACCGGGGGCGAGGAGTGCTTCGTCGCCGGGGCGGATATCCGCGAATTCGCCCAGGCCAGCCCCATCGAGATGTACCGTCGCCATACCGAACTGCTGTGGGAAGCCATCTCGCGCTGCCCGAAGCCGGTGATCGCAGCCGTGAACGGCTTCGCCCTGGGCGGCGGCTGCGAGCTGGCAATGCACTGCGACATCATCGTCGCCGGCGAGTCGGCGCGCTTCGGTCAGCCGGAAGTGAAGCTCGGCCTGATGCCCGGCGCCGGCGGCACCCAACGGCTGATCCGCGCCGTGGGCAAGTTCCAGGCGATGCGCATCGCCCTGACCGGCTGCCTGATCAAGGCGCCGGAAGCCCTGGCCATCGGCATGCTCAGCGAAGTGGTGGAAGACGCGCGCACGCTGCCCCGCGCGCTGGAGCTGGCCGCCGAGATCGCCGCGCTGCCGCCGCTGGCCGTGGCGCAGATCAAGGAAGTGATGCTCGCCGGCGCCGACCTGCCGCTGGACAGCGCCCTGGTTCTGGAGCGCAAGGCCTTCCAGCTGCTGTTCGATTCGCAGGACCAGAAGGAGGGCGCCGCCGCCTTCCTGGAAAAACGCCAAGCCAGCTTCCTGGGAGAATGAGCATGTCCCGTACTATTGAGCGCATGGCCATCGTCGGCACCGGCGTCATGGGCAGCGGCATCGCCCAGATCGCCGCCCAGGCCGGCATCCAGGTGAAACTCTTCGACGCCCGCGACGGCGCCGCGCAAACCGCCCGTGACAACCTCGGACGGACCCTCGCCAAGCTGGCGGAGAAGGGCAAGATCAGCGCCGCCGAGGCGGACATCACCCTGGCGCGCCTGCTGGTCGCCGGCTCCCTGAATGAGCTGGCGGATTCCGACCTGGTGGTCGAGGCGATCATCGAGCGGCTGGACGCCAAGCAGGCGCTGCTGGCCGAGCTGGAAGCCGTGGTCAGCGCCGACTGCATCCTCGCCACCAATACCTCGTCGCTGTCGGTCACCAGCATCGCCCGTGGCTGCCAGCATCCGCAGCGCGTTGCGGGCTTCCACTTCTTCAACCCGGTGCCGCTGATGAAGGTGGTCGAGGTGATCGACGGCCTGGCCAGCGATCCGCAGGTCGGCGACCGCCTCGTGGCGCTGGCCGCGCGCATGGGCCATCGCGGCATCCGCGCCAAGGACACCCCCGGCTTCATCATCAACCACGCCGGCCGCGCCTACAGCACCGAAGCCCTGCAGATGCTCAAGGAAGCCATCGCCGAGCCGGCCGACATCGACCGCATCCTGCGCGAGGGCCTGGGCTTCCGCATGGGGCCGCTGGAGCTGTTCGACCTCACCGCGCTGGACGTTTCGCACCCGGTGATCGAGTCCATCTACAACCAGTTCTACCAGGAGCCGCGCTATCGCCCGGCGGCGCTGACGCGGCAGATGCTCGAGGCCGGCTTCGTCGGGCGCAAGGTCGGGCGCGGCTTCTATCGCTATGCCGACGGCAGGATGATCGACCCGCCTGCGCCGCAACCGGTGCCGAGCGTCGCTGTGCTGCCGCCGGTGTGGATCGGTGCGGAGAACGACCAGGACCGCGAGCGGCTCGGCGAGCTGCTGAAGCAGCTCGGCGCGAACCTGGAGCAGGGCGCCCAGCCGAGCAGCGAGGCGCTGTGCCTGCTCGCTCCCTATGGCATTGACGCCACCACGGCCTGCCAGAACTTCAGCACCGACCCGGCGCGCACCCTGTGCATCGACCTGCTGCTGGACCTGCAGCGCCACCGCTGCCTGATGCAGAGCCCGGCGACGTCCAGCGCCATGCGCGACGCGGCCCACGCGCTACTCGCGGCTGATGGCGTAGGCGTCACCGTGATCAACGACAGCGTCGGCTTCGTCGCCCAGCGCGTATTGGCGCTGATCGTCAACCTGGCCGGCGACATCGTCCAGCAACGCATCGCCAGCGTCGATGATCTCGACGAAGGCGTGCGCCGTGGCCTGGGTTACCCGCAAGGTCCGCTGGCCTGGGGCGACAGCGTCGGCCCGGCGCGCCTGCTGACCATTCTCGAACGCATGACCGGCCTGACCGGCGACGCCCGCTACCGCCCCGGCCCCTGGCTGCGTCGTCGCGCCGCTCTCGGGTTGTCGCTGCGCCATGCCGAGCCCGCGCTGGGCTGAGGCCCGGCGTCCACCTCTTTCAAGGAGACCTCCATGCTCAATGCCTATATCTACGCTGGCCTGCGCACACCCTTCGGCCGCCACGGTGGCGCGCTGGCGCCGGTGCGTCCTGACGACCTGATCGCCCAGGTGATCCGCGAACTGCTGGCCCGCACCGGCGTGCCGGGCGAAGCCATCGAGGACGTGATCCTCGGCAACACCAACCAGGCCGGTGAAGACAGCCGCAACGTCGCCCGCCATGCCGCGCTGCTCGCCGGCCTGCCGGTGAGCGTGCCGGGCCAGACGGTGAACCGTCTGTGCGCCAGCGGCCTGGCGGCTGTCATCGACGCAGCGCGCGCCGTGACCTGCGGCGAAGGCGAGTTGTTCGTCGCCGGCGGCGTGGAAAGCATGTCCCGCGCGCCCTTCGTCATGGCCAAGGCCGAGGCCGCCTACAGCCGCGACCTGACGGTGTTCGACAGCACCATCGGCGCGCGCTTCCCCAACCCGAAGATCGTCGCCGGGTTCGGCAACGACAGCATGCCGGAGACCGGCGACAACGTCGCCCGCGAGTTCGGCATCAGCCGCGAGCAGGCCGACCGTTTCGCCGCCCGTTCCCAGGCCAACTATGAAGCTGCCCGCGAGGCCGGTTTCTTCGCCGGGGAAATCCTTCCGGTCAGCGTGCCCACCGGGCGCAAGACGCCGCCGAACATCGTCGAGCAGGACGAGCATCCGCGTCCGTCTTCCGTTGAGGCTGCGCTGGCGCGCCTGAAGCCGCTGTCCGAAGGCGGGGTGGTCACCGCCGGCAATGCTTCCGGCGTCAACGATGGCGCAGCCGCGCTGCTGATCGGCTCCGCGGCGGCGGGCGAGCGCCATGGTCTGAAGCCACTGGCACGAATTCTCTCGGCCGCAGCGGTCGGCGTGGAGCCGCGCATCATGGGCGTCGGCCCGGTAGAGGCGATCAACAAGGCGCTGGCCCGCGCCAACCTGACCCTGCCCGACATGGACATCATCGAGATCAACGAAGCCTTCGCCTCCCAGGTGCTCGGCTGCCTGTACGGCCTGGGCGTGGACTTCGACGATGCGCGGGTCAACCCCAATGGCGGCGCCATCGCCGTCGGCCACCCGCTGGGCGCTTCCGGCGCGCGGCTGGCGCTGAGCGTCGCGCGACAATTGCAGCGCACGGGTCAACGCTATGCGGTGATCAGCCTGTGCATCGGCGTGGGCCAGGGGCTCGCCATGGTTATCGAGCGCGCGTGAGCGCGCCTGCGAGGAGTTGAAGATGGGTGCTTTGAGCGGATACCGCGTACTCGACCTCAGCCGCGTGCTGGCCGGCCCCTGGTGCGGCCAGGTGCTGGCCGACCTGGGCGCGGAAGTGATCAAGATCGAACGGCCCGGCGTGGGTGACGACACCCGCGGCTGGGGCCCGCCCTACATGAAGGCTGCCGACGGCACGGACAGCAGCGAGGCGGCGTACTACCAGTCCACCAACCGCAACAAGCTGTCGGTGGCGCTGAACCTGGCGACGCCCGAAGGCCAGGCGCTGGTGCGTGCGCTGGCCTGCGAGTGCGACGTGCTGATCGAGAACTACAAGGCCGGCTCGCTGGCCAAGTACGGGCTGGATTACGACAGCCTGTCGAAGCTCAATCCACGCCTGGTCTACTGCTCCATCACCGGCTTCGGCCAGACCGGCCCGCGCGCCGAGGAGCCCGGCTACGACTTCATCATCCAGGGCATGGGCGGGCTGATGAGCATCACCGGCGAGAAGGACGGCGTGCCCGGCGCGGGCCCGCAGAAGGTCGGTGTCGCCGTGTCCGACGTGATGACCGGCCTGTACTCGGTGGTCGCCATCCAGGCCGCGCTGCTGGCGCGGGAGAAGACCGGCCGCGGCCAGCACTGCGACATGGCGCTGCTCGATGTGCAGGTCGCCATGCTCGGCAACCAGAGCCAGAACTACCTCGCCACCGGCCGCTCGCCGGGCCGCCAGGGCAACGCCCACGTCAACATCGTGCCGTACCAGGTGTTCAGCGCGAAGGACATGGACTTCATCATCGCCTGCGGCAATGACAGCCAGTTCGTCTCGCTGTGCGACGCCATCGGCCTGCCCGAACTGCCGAAGGACCCGCGTTTCACCCGCAATGCCGACCGCGTGCGCAACCGCGACGTGATAGTCGGCAAGCTGGCCGAACACTTCCAGGGCGACAGCGCGGACAACTGGGTGCGGCGCATCCACGCGATGAAGGTGCCGGTCGGCGTGATCAACGATATCGGCCGCGCGCTGGACGAGCCGCAGGTGGTCGCCCGCGACATGCTGGTGGAGATTCCCCACGCGCAGAACCCGGCGTTCCGCATGGTCGGCAGCCCGCTGAAGCTCTCCGACACCCCGGTGGAATACCAGCGCCCGGCGCCGATGCTCGGCGAACACACCGACGAGGTGCTCAAGCGTCGACTTGGGCTGGATGACGCGCGCCTGGCCGCGCTCAAGGCCGAGGGTGTGATCGAGCAGCTGGGCAAGCGCTGACGACGCAGAACGTAGGGCGCATAACGCGCCAGCGTTATCCGCCGCTGGCCGAATGACGGCGGGTAACCGCAAGCGGTTATGCGCCCTACGGCCTGGCATGAATCCGTTCGCGAGCAAGCTCGCTCCTACGAAGAGCGCACCTGAGCAGGCCGGCTGCCTGTAGGAGCGAGCTTGCTCGCGAACCTCCCCAACTGGAGCGCCGAAGCAAACCGGCGTTCGCCAAGGAAACAACCGAATGAAAGTGCTGGTCGCGGTAAAACGCGTGGTCGATTACAACGTCAAGGTCCGCGTCAAGGCGGACAACTCCGGCGTCGATCTCGCCAACGTCAAGATGTCCATGAACCCCTTCTGCGAAATCGCCGTGGAAGAGGCTGTGCGCCTGAAAGAGAAAGGCGTCGTCACCGAGATCGTTGCGGTCTCCGTCGGCCCGACCGCTGCCCAAGAGCAACTGCGTACCGCGCTGGCTCTGGGTGCTGACCGCGCCATCCTGGTTGAAACCAACGAAGAACTGAGCTCGCTGGCCATCGCCAAGTCGCTCAAGGCCCTGGTCGACAAGGAGCAGCCGCAGCTGGTCATCCTCGGCAAGCAGGCCATCGACAGCGACAACAACCAGACCGGCCAGATGCTGGCCGCGCTGACCGGCTACGCGCAGGGCACCTTCGCCTCCAAGGTCGAGATTGCCGGCAATCAGGTCAAGGTCACCCGTGAAATCGACGGCGGCCTGCAGACCGTGGCCCTGAACCTGCCGGCCATCGTCACCACCGACCTGCGCCTAAACGAGCCGCGCTACGCGTCGCTGCCCAACATCATGAAGGCGAAGAAGAAACCGCTGGAAGTCCTCACGCCCGAAGCGCTGGGCATCTCCACGGCCTCGACCGTGAAGACGCTCAAGGTGGAAGCGCCTGCTGCTCGCAGCGCCGGCATCAAGGTGAAATCGGTGGCCGAACTGGTCGAGAAACTGAAGAACGAAGCGAAGGTGATCTGATGGCTGTTTTGGTTGTTGCAGAACATTCCAATGGGGCGCTGGCCTCGGCGACGCTGAATACCGTTGCCGCCGCGCAGAAAATTGGTGGCGAGATCAGCGTGCTGGTCGCCGGCCAGAACGTCGCTGGCGTGGCTGAAGCCGCTGCCAGGATCGCAGGCGTCTCCAAGGTGCTGGTCGCCGACAACGCCGCCTATGCTCACCAGCTGCCGGAGAACGTTGCTCCGCTGATCGCTGTTCTTGTTGGCGAAAACGGGGGCAAGGGCTACAGCCACGTGCTGGCCGCCGCCACCACCAACGGCAAGAACTTCCTGCCGCGCGTTGCTGCCCTGCTGGACGTCGACCAGATCTCCGAGATCATCGAAGTGGTCAGCGCCGACACCTTCAAGCGCCCGATCTATGCCGGTAACGCCATCGCGACCGTGCAGTCCTCGGCTGCCGTCAAGGTCATCACCGTTCGCGGCACCGGCTTCGACGCCGTCGCTGCCGAAGGTGGCTCCGCCGCTGTTGAAGCTGTTTCCGGCCCGGCCGATGCCGGCAAGTCCGCCTTCGTCGGCGAAGAACTGGCCAAGTCCGACCGTCCGGAACTGACCGCTGCCAAGATCGTCGTTTCCGGCGGCCGCGGCATGGGTAACGGCGACAACTTCAAGATCCTCTACTCGCTGGCTGACAAGCTGGGCGCTGCCGTTGGCGCTTCCCGCGCAGCGGTAGACGCCGGCTTCGTGCCGAACGACATGCAGGTCGGCCAGACCGGCAAGATCGTCGCTCCGCAGCTGTACGTGGCCGTCGGCATCTCCGGCGCGATCCAGCACCTGGCGGGCATGAAGGACTCGAAAGTGATCGTTGCGATCAACAAGGACGAAGAGGCGCCGATCTTCCAAGTCGCCGACTACGGCCTGGTCGCTGACCTGTTCGAAGCCGTACCGGAGCTGGAAAGGAATATCTGATCCCGCTCATTCCGCTGGCCGGGCCAGCCGTCATCGGCCCGGCGTTTTGCCAACACCTCCAGTAGAAAGAAACAAGAACAATGAATACTCGTCGACTCCCTGTGCTGGTCTCCGGACTGGCGCTGCTGCCCCCGTTCGTCCACGCCGATTTCCTCGCCGACAGCAAGGCCAGCATCGAAACGCGCAACTTCTACTTCAACCGCGACTACCGCCAGAGCGGCGCCGCCCAGTCGAAATCCGAGGAATGGGCGCAGGGCTTCCTGCTGCGCTACGAGTCGGGCTACACCGACGGCACCGTCGGCGTCGGTGTGGATGCGCTCGGCCTGCTCGGCCTGAAACTCGACTCCAGCCCGGATCGCTCCGGCTCCGGCCTGCTGCCGTATTCCGCCAGCGACAAGCGCGCCGCCGATGACTACAGCGACCTCGGCCTGACCGCCAAGCTGCGCGTCTCCAGGAGCACCCTGAAGGTCGGCACGCTGCTGCCCAAGCTGCCGGTGGTGCAGTACAACGACACCCGCCTGCTGCCGCAGACCTTCCAGGGCGCGCTGGTGGAGTCGAAGGAACTCGATGACCTCGACCTGCAGCTCGGTCAGCTGCGCGAGGTGAAACAGCGCGATTCGTCCAACGACGAAGACCTGTCGATGACCCGCGGCAACAAGCGCAACATCGTGGCCGGCAGCCACCTCACCAGCGACCGCTTCAACCTCGCTGGCGGCACCTACCTCTGGAGCAACCAGCTCAGCACCAGCTACCACTACGCCAACCTCGAAGACCTCTATCGCCAGCACTACGTGAGCCTGGTGCACACGCTGCCGATCGCCGAGGGCCAGTCGCTGAAGTCCGACATCCGCTGGGCCCGCTCCACCGATGATGGCGGCAGCAACGTCGACAACCGCGCGCTCAACGCCATGTTCACCTACAAACTGGGCAACCAGGCGTTCGGCCTCGGGCTGCAGCGCATGTCCGGCGACACAGGCTTCGCCTACCTGTCCGGCACCGACCCGTACCTGGTCAACTACGTGCAGATCGGCGACTTCGCCAACAAGGACGAACGCTCCTGGCAGCTGCGCTACGACTTCAATTTCGCTTCCTACGGGCTGCCCGGCCTGAGCCTGATGACCCGCTACCTGCGCGGCGACAACATCGACCTGCTGAACGGGCAGGGCAACGGCAAGGAGTGGGAGCGCGACACCGACGTCGGCTACCTGGTGCAGAGCGGCCCGCTGAAGAATGTCGGCTTCAAGCTGCGCAACAGCACCTTCCGCAGCAGCTTCGGCAACGACATGGACGAAACCCGCTTCATCGTCAGCTACACCCTGCCGATCTGGTAAGTGCGGCTTGGAGCCTCCCGGTCTTGACGATTGGGAGGCTTCGCTTCACGAATGTCCGGGCGCTGCGCGGGCAAGCCCGGAGCGCCGCGGGGATGCTCCGGGACGAACGGCGTGAAAGCCCGCCCTTGAGCGAGTGAAGGGATATTTCCTACGTGCGGGTTGTCTCACTGGACGAGGAAAAGTCTGGCCAGGGCCCGTGCCCTCGGCTTATAAAACCCCTTCGCCGCTGCAGACCCGCAGGGATGGCGGCCCCACGAGATCAAGGAACGATGATGCGACGAGTCACGATGATTCTGCTCGCTGCCGCCCTGTTGCAGGGCTGTGCGCACCGTAATACCGGCAACCAGTGCGAAGACAACTTCAACACCTCGGGTGGTTTCATTGCCGGCAAGACCTACAACTCCAGCGTCGTATTCGACCACCTGGCTCCCGAGAAGGCCTTCCACAACGCGCAGAAAGCGCTGCTCAAGGAAGGCTTCTCCATCGACAGCGCAGACGACGAGCGCGGCATCATCTCCGCCCACCAGGGCGTCATCCTGAGCACCCGCACGGCGCCGATGAGCATCGTGGTCGAGGAGGCAGGGAAAGGCAGCAAGGTCAGCTACATCTTCACCACCGCAGGCGGCATGTACACCACCGACGGCGTGGTGCGTGAAGGCTTCTGCCGCCTGGCGGACGGGATGCGCGAGTAGCTCTGTTTGGGCAGCCGCAGAAGTCGCACCCGGTTCGCAATGACCTCCTCGTAGGATGGGTGGAGCGTAGCGATACCCATGTAGCCGGTGCTCGGAATCGATGGGTATCGCTGCGCTCCACGCCATCCTACGCATGAGGTCCCCTGGGATTTCTCTTTGGTATGACGCCATCGCGGACGGAGTCCGCTCCTACGCTCGGATCAGTCTCTCCACGAGGCGGCGCGTCAGCGGGGCGATGACCAGCACCAGCGGAAAGGCGATGCTCCAGCTGGTGAGCCAAGCACCCAGCCAGAGCTGGGCGAACGCCGGGGCCAGGCCGACGGCGCGCCAGGTGGAGAGCCCGGAAACCAGCAGGGTCATCACGCAGGACAGGATCAGCGCGAACAGCAGCGGGCCGTAGCGGCGGGCGATCATGCGTGGGCCTCCTGCGCGTGTTCGACCTGCGGCTGCTGCAGGCGGCCGAGGGTTTCGGCGAACTGCTGGCCGAACATCCGCGCGGTCTTCAGGTCGCCGGGGCAGAAGTCCGCGGCGGTCTTGTCCGCCTGGGCCATCAGGCCGGACCAGGAGCCGAGGCGGTTGGCGGCTTCGTCGGCGGGCACGCCCAAGTGCTGCTCGGGGAGGATCGGGTTGCCGGCCCAGAGCATCCCGTGCTGCATGCAGAAGGTGAACAGTGAGATCAGCGTGGACTGCTTGTCGCCTGCAGGCAGCGCCGAGACGGTGAAGCCGGCGGCAAGGCGGCCGCGCAACTTCTGTTGGCGCCAGAGCGGCCCGGTGGCGTCCATCAGGGCTTTGAGCGGCGCCGATACGCCGCCCAGGTAGGTAGGCGAGCCGAGGATCAGGCCATGGTAGGCGAGCAGCGCTTGCGGCTGCTCGATCAGCTCCTGCGCCTTGAGCAGGTGCACTTCGCAGCCGGGCACCTGGCGAGCGCCGCTGGCGATGGTCTGGGCGATGCGCTCGGTGCGGCCGTTGGCGCTGTGGTAGACGATGGCGATGGTTTTCATGGTTTCTCCGCAGGTTGCACGTAAGGGGAAGGCCGCGTGTGGTTGACCTCGACGGCCTTTGGCGTGAACCTACAAGTTCAAGCGAACTTGAGGTCAAGAGGTGTTCCATGGATATCGCTGACGTGGCCAGGCGTTCCGGTGTGCCGGCATCGACCCTGCGTTTCTACGAGGAAAAGGGGTTGATCATCTCGCTCGCCAAGCCCGGCGCGCGCCGTCAGTTCGCGCCGCAGATTCTCGACCAGCTGGCGTTGATCTCACTCGGACAATCGGCAGGGTTCAGCCTGGAGGAAATCCGCTCGATGTTTGCCGGCGATGGCGGGACGAACATCGATAGGCAGATGCTGGCGGCGAAGGCGGACGAGCTCGATGCCACGATCCGGCGCTTGCGGGCGATGAGCCGCGGGCTGCGCCATGCGGCGGCTTGCCCTGCGCCCAGTCACGCGGAGTGCCCGACGTTCCAGAAGTTGGTGAAGGCGGCGGGAGAGAGTGCGCTGGCAGGGAAGAAGGAGCGGGGGCGGTTGAGGAAAGGGAAGGCTGCTGTCTGATGGATCTGGAACGGAGCGTGCCCTCTCTCTAACCCTGGCTGCGCGCTCGCTCCGAAAGGAGAGGAGACTTTTCGGAGTTCCAGAACAGCCAGGCGCCTGCCGGCTGACTCATTTTATTCGCTGGATGCCGGACAGCTCCCTCTCCCTTCAGGGAGAGGGCTGGGGAGAGGGGCCTACCGGTGGACCCAAAATCTCGAACACGCGGAAGGTCCAAACGCCGGCCTTGCCGGCGGTTCGCGAGCAAGCTCGCTCCTACAGGGGAATGCCCAGCGTGGCCGACAGCTACTCGCAAGCCCTACCGCCCGCGCTTTCCGTTGCTCTGCTGATGCATCAGCAGCCAGTTGCGGTGACGGCTCTTCGTAGGAGCGAGCTTGCTCGCGAACGGGAGTTCCCGGCAGCACCGGGATTGGGCGGGTTCGCTAGCAAGCTCGCTCCTACAGTCCCGTAGGGCGAATAACCCGGAACGGGTATCCGCCGGCTTGGCGGATAACGCCATAGGCGTTATGCGCCCTACAGCGAGACGCCCAGCGCGGCGGATAGCCACTCGCAGAACCCCACCGCCTGCGCATTGCGCTCGCTCTGCTGATGCACCAGCAGCGACCAGTTCGGCCCGCGCACGGTCTGCTCGCTGAGCGGCGTCAGCAGCCCATTGGCGCGCGCATCGCCGGCCAGCAGTTGGCTCACGAGGGCAATGCCCAGCCCCTGGCTGGCGGCATCCAGCAGCAGGCCGGGGTCGGAGAAGTTCAGGCCCTCGCTGCGCTGGCCGACGTCTGCACCGCCCTGCAATTGCCAGTGCGCCCAGTCCATTTCCCGCTCGCCGTGCAGGGTGGTGCGCGCCGGTTCCGGCTGCGCCAGCAATGAGGGATGGCAGGCCGGGTAGAGGCGATCCTCCAGCAGCACGCGGAAGCGACATTCGGCCTGGGCGGTGAGGTCGTCGCGCACGGCAATGTCGATGGTCTGGGTGGCCAGGTCCGGGGTTTCCCCGGTGGTCAGCAGCCAGAGGTCGATCTGCGGGTAGCGCGCATGGAAATCGCCCAGGCGCGGCACGAGCCAATGGCGGGCAAAGGCCGGGGTGGTGTTCACCACCAGCTGGTTGGGCTTGCGGTACTGATCCAGGCGGCGGATGCCCACGGCCAGTTGCTGCAGCATGGACTGAGTGGTGCTCAGCAGGTCGGCGCCGGCGTCGGTCAGCGCCACCTTGCGCCCGGAGCGGTAGAACAGCGGCTGTTCGATGAAGCTCTCCAGGCTGCGGATCTGCTGGCTGATCGCCGACTGGGTGAGGTGCAGTTCCTCTGCGGCTTTGTGGAAGCTGCCCAGGCGCGCGGCGGCTTCGAAGCCGCGCAGGGCATTCAGGGGTGGCCAGTGTTTGAGCATGATCGATAAGTTCACCTGATCAGATTTACGCAAAATCTATCGTTTGTTGTCCCGTTTTTACAGGCCTAGCATGGTCATCAGGCGCCACTTAACCCTTTCTTACCGATAAAAATTCCTTACCAAAGGTTCGAATATGCATCGCAACGACGATAGGCAGAACGGCTGGCGCATGCCTGCCGAATGGGTCAACCACGCAGCGACCTGGATGGCATTCCCGCACAACCGCCCGCTCTGGGAGGGCGGCTGGCGCGTGACCCTGGAGCAGGTGCAGGAAGACTTTGCCCGCGTGGCCAACGCCATCGCCCGCTTCGAGCCGGTGAAACTGGTGGTGGACCCGTCCGCCATGGCGCGCGCCGCCGAGCTGTGCGGGGCCAACGTCGAGCTGGTGCCGTTGCCCATCGACGACAGCTGGTGCCGTGACTCCGGGCCGACCTTCGTCTGCCATCCGCAGCATGGCGTGGCCGGCGTGAGCTGGCGCTTCAACGCCTGGGGCGGCAAGTCCGAGCACACCCTGGACGAAGGCCTGGGCCGCCGCATCCTCAACAACCTCGGGTTCGATTGCTTCGGCACGCCGCTGTCCAACGAGGGCGGAGCGATCCACGTGGACGGCGAGGGCACGCTGATCACCACCGAGTCGGTGCTGCTCAACCCCAACCGCAACCCAGGCGTGAGCAAGCGCGAGATGGAGGAAATCTTCAGCCGCCTGCTCGGTGTGACCAAGACCATCTGGCTGCCGGGCGACCCGCAGTACGTGACTGGCGACATGACTGACGGCCACGTCGATGGCGTGTGCGCCTTCGCTCGACCCGGCGTGCTGCTGGTGGATGCGACCCACGACGCTTCCAGCTCCTACGCCGAAGTGGCACGCGAGAACCGCCGCGCGCTGGAGCTGGCCACCGACGCCAGGGGCCGTTCCTTCGAGCTGATCGAGCTGTTCGAAGCCAGCGCGGCGGTGGACCCGGAAGCAGAAGTCTTCTGCGCGTCCTACACCAACTTCTACCTCGCCAACGGCGCGGTGATCATGCCGGCCTACGGCATCGCCGCCGACGATGAAGCCGCAGCCGTACTGGCCCGCGCCTTCCCCGGCCGCGAAGTGGTGCCGGTGCGCATCAACCACCTGGCCCACGGCGGTGGCGGCGTGCACTGCATTACCCAGCAGCAGCCGGCCTGGCCGCTGGGAGGCCTGTGATGAGCAAGCTGACCGTCGCCGTCCTGCAGTTCTCCTGCAGCTGGGACCTGCCGCGCAACCTCGCCGAAGCCGAGCGCCACGTGCGCGCGGCGGCGGCAGCGGGGGCGAAGCTGATCCTGCTGCCCGAGCTGTTCGCCACGCCGTACTTCTGCATCGAGCAGGACCACGCGCACCTCGCCCTGGCCCAGCCCTATGACGACAGCCCGCTGCTGCAACGCTTTGCCAGCCTGGCGGCGGAGCTCAACGTGGTGTTGCCGATCAGCTGGTTCGAGCGCGCCGGCAACGCCTATTTCAACTCGCTGACCGTGGCCGACGCCGACGGCAGCCTGCTCGGGGTGTACCGCAAGACCCACATTCCCAACGCCATCGGCTACCAGGAGAAGGAATACTTCAGCCCCGGCGATACCGGCTTCCGTGTCTGGGACACCGCCGTCGGCCGCATTGGCGTGGGCATCTGCTGGGACCAGTGGTTCCCCGAGACCGCGCGCTGCCTGGCACTGCAAGGTGCGGAGATCCTGCTGTTCCCCACCGCCATCGGCTCCGAGCCGGGCGCCGAGCAGCTGGATTCGCGCGATCACTGGCAGACCGCGCAGCGCGGTCACGCCGCCGCCAACCTGCTGCCGGTACTGGCGGCCAACCGCATCGGCGAGGAAGTGGCGCCCAGCGATGACGCGTTGCGCATGCGCTTCTACGGTTCGTCCTTCATCACCGACCACAAGGGCGCGCTGCTGGCCGAGGCCGGGCGCAACGAGGCCGCCGTGCTGGTGCGCGAGCTGGACCTCGATCTGGCTCGCGAGGAGCGCCTGACCTGGGGCGTCTACCGCGACCGCCGTCCGGAAATGTACGGCACGCTGCTCGGCCTCGACGGCCGCCACCTGCACCCACGCTGGCAAGGAGTCTGACCATGAACAAACACCTGATCGGCGCGTTGGGGTTGTCCCTGGCGTGCGCCCTGCAACCGGCCTCGGCCGAGGAAAAGGTCCTGCGGCTGTTCAACTGGGCGGACTACTTCGCTCCCGATACCCTGGCCAACTTCACCAAGGAAACCGGCATCCGCGTCATCTACGACGTGATGGACAGCAGCGAGACGCTGGAGGCCAAGATGATGGCCGGGCACAGCGGCTACGACCTGATCTTCCCCGGCGATACCGTCGCCGAGCGCCTGATGCGCGCCGGCGCCTTGCAGAAGCTCGACGACAGCAAGCTGGAGCACCTGGGCGATATCGAGCCGGGCCTGCAGAGCTTGCAGACCAAGTACCCGTACTCGCGGCACGCCGTGGTGCCCTATACCTGGGGCAGCATCGGCCTGACCTACAACCAGGCGAAGATCGAGCAGCGCATGCCCGGCGCGCCGGTGAACAGCCTCGACCTGATGTTCAAGCCGGAGCTGGCCAAGCGCTTCGCCGACTGCGGCATCTCGATGATCGACTCGCCGGACGAAGTGCTCGCCGTGGTGCTCAACTACCTCGGCCGCGACCCGCGCAGCGGCAAGCCGCAGGACCTGGGCGACGCGCTGGCGGTGCTCAATGGCATTCGCCCGTACATCCGCAAGTTCCAGTCGCAGCCGGTGACCCAGCTGGTGAACGGCGACCTGTGCCTGTCGCTGGGCTACAGCGGCGATGTGATCCAGTCGCAACGCGCTGCCGACGAAGCCAGGAAGCCCGAGCGTTTCGAGTACCGCGTGCCGGTCGAAGGCACTTCGGTGTGGATGGACACCATGGCCATCCCCGCCGACGCGCCGCACCCCGAGTACGCCTACGCGCTGATCAACTACCTGATGCGCCCGGACGTGATGGCGGCCATCAGCAACGCCACCGGCTACCCGACGTCCAACGCCAAGGCTCGGCCGATGGTCGATGCGAGCATGCGCGACAACCCGGACATCTATCTTGATGAGAAAGCCTACGCGCGGCTGTTCCCCGGCAAGGACATCCCGCAGCGCGACATGCGTTCGCGAATGCGCACCTGGACCAGTTTCAAGACCGGCACCGGCGGCTGAGGAGGCGAGGATGATGACACGCAGGAACCTGCTCGGCGCCGGCATGACGCTGGCGACGGGCCTGGGGCTCGGCCTGGGCCGTGTAGCCCTGGCGGCGAAGCCCTGGTACATGCCCGACGAGCACCGCAAGCAGGAGCGGGTGTTCGTCGCCTACGCGGCCAGCCCTGACGTCTGGGAAGACATAGCCCCGGACGTCAACGCCACCGTGGCTCGGCTGGCCCGCGCCATCGCCGAGTTCCAGCCGGTGACGGTGCTCTGCCGGCCGCAGCAGCAGGCCGAGGCCAGGCGCGCGTGCGGCGGGCAGAACGTCGACTTCCTGCCGGTGCCGGTGGATGACATCTGGGTGCGCGACTACGGCGGCTGCTTCCTGGTCAACGATGCGCCAGGCGGCCTGGCGCTGGCCGACTTCAACTTCAACGGCTGGGGCGGCAAGCAGCACGCCGAGCGTGACCGCGAAGTGTCGGCGGCGCTGGCGCACGACGTGGAAGCGAAAGCCATCATCAGCGAACTGTGCGGGGAGGGCGGCGGTATCGAGGTGGACGGCCAGGGTACGGCGATCTTCACCGAGAGCTGCTGGCTCAACGACAACCGCAACCCGGGCTGGACGCGCCCGCGTATCGAGGCAGAGCTCAAGCGCATGCTGGGGCTGCGCAAGGTGATCTGGCTGCCGGGCATTCGCGGCAAGGACATCACCGATGCGCACGTGGACTTCTACGCGCGCTTCGTCGAGCCGGGCGTGGTGGTGGTCAACCTGGACAACGACAGGCGTTCCTACGACTACGAGGTCACCCGCCGGCACCTGGAGATTCTGAAGAGCTCCACCGACGCCGATGGTCGCGCCCTGAAGGTGCATACGTTGCCGCCGCCGATGAATCCCAAGCCGAGCGCCTTCAACCGCAACAATCCGGATTTCGCGGCTGGTTACATCAATTATCTGCCGGTCAACGGCGGGGTAATCGCGCCGAAGTTCGGCGATCCGGCGGCCGATGAGCATTGCCATGCCTTGCTCGGCGAGCTGTACCCGGACAGGGAGATCGTGCAGCTGAACATCGACCCGATTGCGGCGGGCGGTGGCGGCATTCACTGCGTGACCTTGCAGATGCCGGCGGCCTAAAGGCCTGCTCTTCGTAGGATCGAGGGGGACGCCCAGTTCTTGCTCGCGAAC
>NZ_JBGLYK010000597.1:0-244 GCF_047304025.1 Pseudomonas sp. Pseusp97
GTACATGCCGCCGGCGCCGGAGAGCACGTCGTCACCGCTGCTACCGATCAGCGAGTAGGCATGAGCGCCGTCTTCGCTGCCGCCGAGCGTGGTGTCGAAGGCGACTTCGACGAAGCTGCCATGACCGCCGTCAGCCGTCTGGTAGCTGCCTTCCGAGAGGATCGTCTGGCCGTTGATCGAGGTGTTCGATGCCGCAGCGTCCAAGCTGATGCTGGTGATGTGCTGGTCGGCAAGGCTCGAAAGC
>NZ_JBGLYK010000598.1:0-243 GCF_047304025.1 Pseudomonas sp. Pseusp97
TCGCCGTAGAAGGGCATCACGACCTGTCCGGACAGATCTATCGCCAGTTGCGAGCCGGCATACTCGAAGGGCGTCTTGCCGGCGGCACGCGGCTGCCGTCGACGCGCGATCTCGCGACGCAGTTGGGCGTGTCGCGCAAGACAACGCTCGACGTGTTCGAGCGGCTTCTTTCGGAAGGCTATCTCACCGCGCGAGCCGGTTCGGGAACGTTCGTCGCCGACGGTCTCGAGCGCTTGCCGGTGG
>NZ_JBGLYK010000599.1:0-243 GCF_047304025.1 Pseudomonas sp. Pseusp97
GTGTTGTCGTCGAATGTGAAAGTGAGTTCGTTCTGTAACATCAATGAGGCAGTCTTGTTGCCGCAGGTCACGGTCGGCGCGAGTTGCCGCCTGCAGAAAGTGGTGGTGGACCGCGGCTGCGCGATCCCGGACGGCACGGTGATCGGCGAAGATCCGGTGGCCGACGCCGAGCGTTTTTATCGCACCGACGACGGCGTCGTGCTCGTCACGCCCGAATCGCTGCGGCAGGAAGCGACCTGAGTC
>NZ_JBGLYK010000600.1:0-242 GCF_047304025.1 Pseudomonas sp. Pseusp97
ATCCGCGACGGTGCGCCAACGGGTGGACGATATATTGGGCTCGCCGGGGGTAGTGATCCCGAACGGCACCGACGCGTTACGGATCACGCTAAAAACGCTGGCAAGTGCAATGGCAGGGTCTTCACTCTTAGGGATGGCGTTGACGTAGAACGAGGCGCGCGCGAACCGGTCAGCAGAGCGATTGGTGCCAGGCAGCCAGACGGTGCCTCCGATCTGTTTCCAGTATTCGTTCAGTGCAAGCT
>NZ_JBGLYK010000601.1:0-242 GCF_047304025.1 Pseudomonas sp. Pseusp97
AGGTAGATGCCTACAAAGAGGGCTGAACCGATCAATTGAGAGATAAACTTTTGGGCCCGATTAAGTCCTTCGTTTTGTTTGCGGAAAATCTTCAAGAAGTCATCGGCAAAGCCAATACCGCCGAAGAATATAACGCCCACTACCCCACTGAGGAGGGTAAAGTTGAGATGACCAAAAGCCAAACCAACTACTAAAGCCACCAAGGAGGACACTAAGAGAAAGACCACGCCCCCCATGGTTGG
>NZ_JBGLYK010000602.1:0-241 GCF_047304025.1 Pseudomonas sp. Pseusp97
GCTTGCTCGCGAACCGGGGCTGGCGCCGAAGCTTGGGCGGGTTCGCGAGCAAGCTCGCTCCTACAGGGGGGAATCAGAGCGTAGTGCGCATAGCGCGCCAGCGTTATCCGCCGCGAGGCCATCGGCGGATAACCCGTTCCGGGTTATGCGCCCTACAGTCCTGGACGGCTTTTCGTAGGAGCGGGGGGGGGGGGGGGGGGGGGGCGGGGGGGGGGCGGGGGGGGGGGGGGGGGGGGGGGGG
>NZ_JBGLYK010000603.1:0-240 GCF_047304025.1 Pseudomonas sp. Pseusp97
CTGCTCCAGTCCTACACCAAAGCGCCCGTTCTCGATCAGCGCATTGTTATGGGCAATGTCGTCGCGGGTGCGGCGCAGGTTCAGTTATAGCTTCAGAACCGCGACCATGATCAGCAGGCTGATGGTCACGGCGATCATCATCTCAACCAGGGTAAAGCCCCGCTGTCGGGATACGCCGCTCATAGCGAAGCGCCCCGCACGATGGTGGTGACCACTCGCCGGCAGAGGTCGCTGCTGCAG
>NZ_JBGLYK010000604.1:0-239 GCF_047304025.1 Pseudomonas sp. Pseusp97
CCCCTCGGTACCCGTGACGCGAGTATCCAGGTTGCCGAAGCCGGTCTCGGCACCCGTCATGCGGCTGTCCAGGCTAACGATGTCGTTACAGTTCAAGGTCGTCTGCTGGTTGGAGGCAAACAACTGCGAACCGTTCACGGCGTCAGTGCTGCCGCGCGACAGGAGGCCAGCAGCCACATGCTGCACGCTGCGTTCGGCCCCCTGCGCGCCCATGCTGACCACCCCCACCGGTGCTGCAC
>NZ_JBGLYK010000605.1:0-238 GCF_047304025.1 Pseudomonas sp. Pseusp97
TCCTCTTCGTCCTCGGCCAGCTAGTCCACTTGGTCGTCGATCTGTGGCAGCTAGATTTCAATGAGAGACAACTTGGCGAGGCGAGAATAGTAGAAGATGGCTACCGTGGCGCCGTCTTACTTGGCCAGCAGGATGTCATATACGTGGATGTTATACTTGATCTTATAAAAATAATACGCTGGCGAAGAATATAGAGGTGTTGAACTTGGTGGTAGCCGGATGATTAAAAAAAAAAGTT
>NZ_JBGLYK010000606.1:0-237 GCF_047304025.1 Pseudomonas sp. Pseusp97
GCGAATGTTCGCGAGCAAGCTCGCTCCAACAAAAAACCCGCAGAAACGACACCCCCCTGACGCCCGAAATCCAGCAATTCCAGGCGCGTTTTCAAAATGGCCAGAATTAACCCTTATTGGCCTGATATATCGTTCTGCGCACCGGGCCGCTTCGTCATTATCAAACCGCAGCTAAGTGAAAAGGTCCTAGAAACCCAAAAACCTCAACAATAACAACTGCTAAACTGCATCGTACAA